>NZ_RJNY01000003.1:0-142677 GCF_003942795.1 Streptococcus mitis | reverse complement strand
AGTAGGATAATTTTACTTACTACAGAAATTATGAAACTATTTTTAGATACTCTTTAGGACTCTATCTCAGATTACCCAAAGGAATAGAATTTCCCGATTCATGCATTGCTCTATTCGGTTCGAAGAGCTTCAACAGGATTCTTGCGAGCGGCAATCTTGGAAGGAATATAGCCGGCAAAGAATGTCAAAATAATGCTAAGAGCCACTAATACAGCTGCATTCTCAGGAGAGAGGTTAGCTGTGAAACCTTTGATATTCAACGAATCAACTACCAATTGGTTAATAGGAATAGTCAGAAGTGTTGCTATTCCGATACCTAATACCCCAGAGCTCAAACCCAACAGCCCTGCTTCAGCATTAAAGATGCGCGAAATATCTTTCTTACGGCTTCCCAGAGCTCGCAAAATTCCGATTTCTTTCGTTCTCTCTACAACAGAAACATAGATTAAAATTCCAATCATAATGGAAGAAACTAACAGTGAGATGCCTGAAAAGGCAGTTAGAATAAAGGTTACAGAACCAATAATATCAGTAAAAGCCTCTGATACTGTTTTTGCCATATCCGTATAGGAGACAGAATAGCGTTCATAATCATTGCTGTTTTTGCCATATTTTTTGGCTACATCTTCATTAAATGTGTGTATAGTTTGCAGGATCTTCTTTCGATCTTCAAAAGACTTGGCATAAAAACTTAAACTTGTTGGTGTGTTGTCACCTCCTAGTTGTTGCATCATTGTTTGGTAGCTTTCTTCTGACAGAACCTCGCCACTGATGTCCAAGACACTACGGGTCTGGCTTTTTTCCTGTGCTTGAACAATAGCTGAACTTTTTTCTACTTTCAATAATTGATTGAGAAAAGTTTGACTATAGCCAATCGTTCCATTAAATGGGGTTGTGGTAGCATCCTTTAGCTGCATGATTTCTGTTATTCTCAGAGTTTGCCCTTCTTGATAAAGGCTGTCTGTCACCTCATTAGGAATAAAGCGTTCTCCAATTTGTCGGAAATATTGGTCATTTGTAAGAACATGGATTTCTTTACCAAGAAGTTCTTCTATCTTTACTTTATTTTTTCCCTTATATCCTAACATAGCAAGTTGTTGTTCACTTAAACTACCATCTGAATCTAAAAATAGAATAGCTTGATTACCAGTTGGATACTTAAATATCTTATCTTCGCTAGCAACTAATCGGTACTTATCCGTAATGGTGGTTTCATCTGTTGGAAGAACTGCAAAGTTGGTAGTAGTTGCCATCAAAGTTCGTACCACATTATCTTGAATCTGATGGATCTGACCATCTGTATCCTTGACAAAAGCCTTAAGAGTATAACCAGTATTGAAATTTAGACTTTTGTAGTAAGATTTAGCATGCTTTTTCATATATGAGATGAAATCGCCGTCTTTTCCCCCTAGAGCATCTTCAGTGTAACGATTCTGATGTGTTTTCCCTTGCTCAGCTACCTTGATTTCTTTGATTGGTTTTTCAGTTTTTTCTGCTAATCGATCGGATAAGGTTCGAATTCCTCCTGAGTCTGCTGCTGATATAGTTATGGGCATAGTGGAAAGGGTGTCTTTCTGCATACTTTTAATATAGCCATTCATCCCAGATGAAATCGCTAAAACAGAAGCAATACCTATAATTCCAATACTTGCTGCAAAAATCGTTAAAATACTCCGAACTTTCTTAGTCAGTAAATTTTTAAAACTAGAGCTAATTGCCCGAGCAAAAGACATAGAAGTTTTGCCCAGCTTGTAACCCTTATTGGAATCAATTTGAGGATTTGGGGCTGTATCTTCGATAATCTTTCCATCTGATAATCGGACAATTCGACTACTACATTTTTCTGCCAACTCAGGATTATGAGTCACCATGATAACCAACTTACCCTGACTGATTTTCTTAATCAATTCCATAATTTGTATACTAGTGCTACTGTCTAGTGCGCCAGTAGGTTCATCAGCTAAAATAATTTTAGGATTGGTTACCAAGGCCCGAGCAATAGCCACTCGCTGCATCTGACCACCAGATAATTGATTGGGTTTCTTGTGAATATGCTGCTCCAGTCCAACATCTTTCAGAGCTACAACAGCTCTTTCCTGACTTTCTTTATTGGATAGACCTGAGATAGATAGAGCTATTTTAACATTTTCTAATACTGACAAATGGCTGATGAGCTGGTAATTTTGAAAGATGAAACCAATGGTCCCATTACGATAACTATCCCAATCTTTATCTTTGAAAGATTTCGTCGAAGTGCCATCTACAATCATATCTCCTTCATCATAACTATCTAAACCACCAATAATATTGAGGAGAGTTGTTTTGCCGCTGCCACTAGCACCTAGGATAGAGACAAATTCATGTTCACCAAAACGGATGGATACATCATTCAGTACTCGGTTTTCTTCCTCACCACTATTGTAAATCTTTGTAATATGCTTTAATCCTAACATCAGCATCTCCTCTCTTCTTGCTCTCTACCTGACATACAGTCAAAATTCCAAGAAAAGTCTGTTTTTATAATTTTATTGACATTTATCAAATGCAGCTGGCGATCTGAGCTATGTCTTCCAAAAATTGTTGGCGTTTATCATCGGAAATCTTTTCGACACCTGCTAATTGAGTCAATTTAACCGGTGCAACAGCACAAGTTTTTAAAATTTGATTTTTCAGGACTTTACCATAGTCCTGAGCAAAAGGTGTTACAAAAGAAGGTGTGTTATGAGTCGTGATAATCCAAGCAGATTTTCCTTGTAAATGTCCTTCAAGACCGACTTTTTTATAAGAATAAGCAAAACCAGCTACAAAGACACGATCAATGAACCCTTTAAGTATGGCAGGCATGCCACTCCACCAAAGAGGGAAAATAAAGATTAGATGATCTGCCCAAGTAACCAAATCACGGTATTCCTCCATTTCAACAACTTTGTCTAAGTCACGCCGTTTATGACTTTCATCAAATCGTAATATCGGGTCAAATTGCTCATTGTATAAATCTAAGGTTTTAACAGAATGTTTGCTCGAAATGTTAGCTTGAACCTGCTTAAGAATCGCTCCGTTAAAACTTTGATGGGTTGAGTGAGTATAGATGATTAAAACATTCATGATCGTTCTCCTTTGATATAAATATCAAGCATATGCTCAATAGTAGTTTGAATCGCTTTGTTATCAAAATCATAACCAATGGGACTGTTCGCCAGAACGGCAAGACCTGAAATGAAACTCCAAAAGTGAAACAATGTTTCAGCTTCACTATTGGTGAACTGTTCCTCTTTACGAAGCTTCAAAACAATACGCTTAAATTCTTCAAAACCTGGTAAATCTGAATCCAGCGAAATAGTATCCTGTGTGACCTTCATATATTTGAAAGGAAATTTAACAAAGAGAGCTTCAAAGAAATATGGATACTGTTTGGCAAAGGTGATGAAGTTAAATCCCATTTTAGCCAATTGATGGCGAGCAGAAGATTCCCAATCAATTTCCTGTTGCATTTCTTGATTGAGAAAAGTAGAGAGGCGTTTTAAAACCACTTTTAAATAATTTTCTTTGCTTTCAAAATGGCGATAAGGAGTTCCGTGGGTCACACCACAAGATTTAGCAATAGTTCTCAGCGAAAGTTGATCAATGCCATGTTTTTTGATCTCTTCCACTCCTGTCTGAATAAGTCTTTCTTTCAATTCTGCTGTGTTGCGTTTCATATCTCTCCTCCAAAAGTATACATCGTCTACATTTTTAGTATACACTGTCTACATTGTTTTGTCAATTCTAAGAGTATAATAAAATCCCTTTTTGTTGTAAAAGGAATAAAAAGGGATTAGGGATAGAGAAACCATCATAGTTTATGTATATTCATTCTACAGAGGTTTGCGCTTTTTAAAATATATCTATAATAAAATAGTCGCATCAGAAAGCCTGCCGTCCAGCCAAAAGGAGCGGCTATCCAAATGCCATTAAATCCTAGTGAGGTATGGGATAACAAGACGGCTAAAGGCACCTGAAGAATACAGAAAGTTGTGATAGAAGCAATCAAAGGAAGAAGAGATTTTCCATAACCTAATAATAAGCCATTTAACACCTGCATCGCTCCGAAAATCAGATAAAAGACTGATACAATACGCAAATACTGTTGACCAATTTGAATGACAGCTGCATCATGATTAAAAATGGAAATGAATGCTGGAGCAAAAACAAAAATCATAACAGAAATGCAGATTGATAAACTGATTGAAAATAATAAGGTACTTCTACCACCCTTGCTAATGCGCTCTCTTTTCCCAGCCCCTTCATTTTGAGCTGTAAAATTCATCAATGCCTGTCCGAGATTAACAGCAGGCATTTCTGCAAAAGAGTCAACCTTAGACGCTGCTGTATAGGCTGCAATAGCGCTTGTTCCAAAACTGTTGACAAGAAACTGAATCACCAGAAAGCCAAAACTAATGAAAACCTGCTGCAGCGTAGCAGGAAGCCCAATAGATAACGATGAACGCAATTCTTTGCTGCTCCATTTTAAATCGGATAAATGAGGAAACAAGTCTGGATATTTTTGCTTCATGTACAATAAACAGACAAAGAAAGAAAAGTACTGAGCGATGACAGTAGCACCGGCGGCACCAGCAACACCACAATGAAAGCCAGCAATAAAAACTACATCTAAAAATGCATTCAGACAAACCGAACTAATTAAAATATAAGTTGGTGTCTTAGAATCTCCAATCCCTCTCAAACAATTCGCTAAAGTATTGTATGCAAAAAGCGGCACCAAGCCTAAAAAGATAATTTTTAAATAAACATCCGCATCAGCTAATAAAGATTGAGGTACATTTAATTGTCTTAGAAATATGCTCGAATAGAAAATCCCCAAAATTGTTAAAATAAAAGCTAGAATACTCGTGAAAATCAAGTTCGTATCAAGAATATCTTTCATCTTTTGGAAACGTTTTGCTCCATAAAGCTGGGAGATAAGTACACTGGCTCCAATGGAGATTCCNGTTGAAAGGGCAACTGTTAAGGCTACTACTTGAGCACTAGCACCAACAGCTGCCAATCCTTTTGTCCCCACAAGATTTCCGACAATGGCAGTGTCTGTCACATTATATAATTGCTCAAATAAATTTCCTAAGAGGATGGGAACAGAAAAATAGAGTATAGTTTTTAATTCATTTCCTTTAGTTAAGTCCGTCATTTATTTTCTCCTTTTAATCTGCTATAATAAGATTAAAACCATACAATTCGTACAATATCATTATAAATAAAAAATTGGCTCTTATTATCCAAAAAATTGTCGGCAAGATAATTTTATAAGGAGAGAATATGTCTGTTAATTCATTTGAACATTATCCCATGACGTGGAAACCTAATAAGAAACTGTTAAAAGCCCCTCTGTACCTTACACTGGCAGAGTTGCTAGAGCAAGATATTGTCAGCGGCCGGCTGGCATCTGAAACCAAATTGCCGCCACAGCGTGAGTTAGCAGACTTTTTAGATATTAATCTCAGCACTGTTACGCGGGCTTTTAAACTATGCGAACAAAAGGGAATCATTTATGCCGTTATTGGCAAGGGAACCTTTGTGTCACCAAATAAAGCAACTCCTTTAGGGGCGCTTGAAAAGAATCAGTCACTAATTCCACTCGGTAATCTGAGACCTTACTATCAACTGAACACTATTGCATCAGATACCGTTAGGCGATTGCTGCAGAGCCCTTCTATTGATAGACTCTTTCGCTTTGATACGGTTAATGATACCGACTGGCACACAAGAATTGCCCAGTATTGGCTGAAAAATTTTTCTCTCAGTACTTCTCAAGAGAATATCTTTCTAACCTCCGGCACTCAAAACGCACTTGTTTTGCTTTTTCTAACGGTATTTCAAGCTGGGGATAAGATTGCCACAGATATCTTTACCTATACCAATTTCATCTCCCTAGCCCGTCAGTTTCGGATTGAATTGATTCCCATCATATCTGATACTAAAGGCATTCTTCCTGAAGATTTGGAGAAAAAGTGCCAACAGCATCAGATTAAGGGAATTTATCTAGTGCCAACAAACAATAATCCAACTGGTGCTACCTTAACCGCACAGCGCCGAAAAACTTTAGCTGATATCATCATAAAACATCAGCTTTTGTTAATTGAAGATGATACCTATGCCTTTATCAATAAGCAACAGCTGCCTCCATTAGCCAGCCTGATTCCTGACTGTACCTTTTATATCCATGGGCTTTCAAAAGCGTTATTTCCTGGCTTGCGAATCGCCTATATGGTCGTGCCTGACCGATTTATCAAAAAGATTTCACTTACAGCTAACAATATCAATACTCATATCTCTTTGTTAAATGCTGAAATTACCAGTGAACTCATTTCAAGTGGACAAGCCCAAGAAATTATCCAGCAAAAAAACCGATTGTCAGAAGAACGCAATCGTCTTTACCGTCAGTTCTTCCCTGAAGTTACTTCTGAGAATCCTTTTGCTTTATTTCAATGGCTGCCATTACCAAAGGAATGGAAAGGATATGAAGTTGAAACTCTTGCCCGGCAGCATGGCGTAGAAATTCTTTGTGCAGAACGGTTTTTTGTCGGCGGTGTCATAGAGCAGTCAGCCTTACGAGTATCCATCTGTTCGCCAGAGAATATGGAAGAATTAGAAAGAGGACTAAATATCCTTACGAATTTATTAAGATGATAAGAAGTACGAATTATATTAAAAATGATATTATTTTACTCTTAAGAGAAAATTGAGAAAAAATAACATAAAACGGATTAATCGGTTAAAAGTTGTACAATAGGGCCTGTCAAAGAATTTTGACTTAGCCCTCCCTAAATGTTAAAGAATTTAACCTAGACCAAAAAGGAGAAAAACGATATGATGATGAAAAGAGAAATGCTTGGAAAGCAGTTAAGAAGAAGCAGAGAAGTATTTGGCTACAGTCAGATTCAAGTAGCTAATTTGCTTGGTGTCTCCCGGCAAACAGTTTCTAACTGGGAAAATGACAAAACGATTCCAGATGGCATCAGTCTAATACAGTTAGCAGATATTTATCATATTTCTTTAGATGAATTATGCGGTCGGACAGTTTTGCTAAAATCGACATCTCATTCGGTTAGTAAGGTGGAAATCGGGCAAATGCTTGGCTTAGTTGGTGTATTCCTATGCTGCTCGCTCGTTAGTCTGACAAATATCCTATTTTTTAGTTTCCTTTTTCTCTGCTTCTTAATCTTTTTCATCTATTCTCATTTTCAAAAATACAATCATTAATATTGGAGGTCAGAAATGACAAAAGAAACAAGGGGATTAGCCTTAATTGCAAGTATTTATTTTCTTCTTTTTGTAATTCCGCATTTTATACATTTTTCATATGGAAATCAGTCACTTAGGATGATTATCCCGCTGCTGGCTTATATTTTCCTAGCTTTATTTGGACTCTATGTGTTGCGCTATCGGTTAAAGGAAAATTTGTTGTGGATAAAACAGCATAAGCTGAAAAGTTTGGGGATTACACTGCTTGTTTTTTTAGCGATGACCCTCTTTACGATAGCAGGCAGTTTTTTAGCTCAGTTAGGCTACTCATTTTTTAACATTGACCAGGCAAACTTAACTAACGATACCAATATTGGATCGGCAATGAATTTATTTCCTGTACCTCTGCTAATCTTGGTTTTAGGTGTCTTAGGACCTTTTGTTGAAGAAATTATCTATCGTTATATTTTGCTAAATTTTTTAAAAAAATATTGCTCTGCGGGAGTGGCGATTTTTTTATCCAGTCTTTGTTTTGCCATGATTCATGTCAATCATTTTACAGCCAATGAATTGTTAGGCGTTTTACCTCATTTTATGTCAGGTATTGTCTTTGCTTATACTTATTACAAAACAGATAATCTCCTTTTTTCATCTGCTGTGCATATCTTCAATAATACCAGTATATTTTTGCTGATATAAAGACGAGACTATGCCTAAACCGAGGTTGTTTCATCTGCTTTGAATTCTATATTTATTAAGGAAGAAGGTTCTTTCATATGTTAACCAGATGTTTTAGTTTTTTAGTCATCCTTTGTATTTTAGCCTATTTCTATTTAATGTTAGACTTGCATTTAAAAAATAAAGGCATCTACAGTCCTATCAGACATGCTGTCAGTGACTACGGTGTAGGGAAGTATAAATATCTTTTTAACTGGGCAGGAATTGTCAGTACATTCCGTAATATTTTCTTGATAGGTGCTCTTATCTGTTGGAACTATGAGACTGCCTTTAAAGAAAAAGCTATTTGGTTATTGGTACTGGCCTTGGTGGGCTATTTCGGAGTTATGGTTTTTCCAACAGATATTGAAGGAAGCCGCAAAACAATCAGCGGTCGCCTGCACTTGCTGTTTGCTATTTTACAGTTTACTGTTTTGGCCATTTTTCTTTTTCAATTGACCGATGTAATGAGTGCATTAGTACCTTCGTTAGCTGTTTTCTTCTTGGCAATAGAATGGCTGATAAAGATTGGTTTATATGGATTGGTCGCCGCACTTATTTTACCTTTTTTAAAACCCTACTTTGGATTGTTAGAACGCATTTTTCTGTACGCAAGCAATATTTATATCCTGATTTTTTGTATAATACTATTTCAACAAAAATAGATTATGGGTTTCGTTATAGCCGTTTAGTGTATCTTTTATTATATATGGGATTCTTAATAAAGAATTGCTTGACTTGTACGACAAGATAATAAAGCGAAAAGGGGATTTAAATAGGTTGCTTACTACAATTTGAGATACTTTTACAACTAACTATAAGTGTGCTTGCTAATTGAGATACAAATCATTTATTAGAAAGAGAAAACTATGCTGAATGAACAAGATACTTATGTTCCGACGGGTATTTCTCCAAAAGAGACAGGCTTTGGTTATACTATGTCAGTAATTGGCAGGAAATATAAACGGCAATTCTACATATTTTACTAGAAAATCTTATGAGTTTTTATTGTGCACTTATATTGTATATTCAAGGTAGAAAAAAGTTCCATATGACCTATAATGAAAAGCGACCAAACCATCATTAGAAAGAATCATATGGAACCATTACATTTTATCTCAAAACTACTCGATATCAAAGACCCTAATATCCAAATTATGGATGTTGTTAATAGAGATGCCCACAAGAAAATCATCGCTGAACTGGACTACGACTCCCCATCTTGTCCTGATTGCGGAAGCCAATTGAAGAAATATGACTTTCAAAAACCGTCTAAGATTCCTTACCTCGAAACGACTGGTATGCCTACTAGAATTCTCCTTAAAAAGCGTCGTTTCAAGTGCTATCATTGCTCGAAAATGATAGTCTCTGAGACTTCCCTCGTCAAGAAAGATCATCAAATCCCTCGTATGATCAATCAAAAGATTGCTCAAAAGTTGATTGAAAAGACTTCTATGACCGATATTGCTCATCAGCTGTCTATTCAACTTCAACTGTTATTCACAAGCTTAATGACTTCCGTTTTAATCATGATTTTTCTTGTCTGCCAGAGATTATGTCTTGGGACGAGTATGCATTCACTAAGGGAAAGATGAGCTTTATTGCTCAGGATTTTAAAAAGCTCAATATCATCACTGTCCTTGAAGGCAGGACACAAACTATCATCCGAAATTACTTTCTGCGCTACGAGCGAGCTGTTCGTTGTCAGGTGAAAATCATTACGATGAATATGTTTAGTCCCTACTATGGACTTGGCTAAACAGCTTCGCTTTCGAATTTCTAGTCTTAGGCTGAAACAGTCTCCCAGACTGTTTCACTCCCAAACGCTAAAATCGTTCTAGATCGTTTTCACATTGTCCAACACTTAAGCCGTGCTATGAGTCGTTTGCGTGTTCAAATCATGAACCAATTTGATAGAACATCCCATGAATACAAGGCCATTAAACGTTACTGGGAACTCATTCAACAAGATAGTCGTAAACTCAGCGATAAGCGATTTTATCGCCCTACTTTTCGTATGCACTTGACGAATAAAGAAATTCTAGACAAGCTTTTGAACTATTCAGAAGACTTGAAACACCACTATAAAGCTCTATCAGCTCTTGCTTTTTCACTTTCAGAACAAGGACCCTGAGAAATTTTTCGGACTCATTGAGGACAATCTAAAGAAGATTCATCCTCTTTTTCAGACTGTCTTTAAAACCTTCCTCAAGGATAAAGAAAAGATTGTCAACGCTCTTCAGTTACCCTATTCTAATGTAGAATTAGAAGCAACTAATAATCTCATTAAACTTATCAAGCGAAATGCCTTTAGATTTTGGAACTTTGAAAACTTCAAAAAACGGATTTTCATCGCTCTCAACATCAAAAAGAAAGGACGAAATTCGTCCTTTTTCGATCTTAGCTGACTTCAACCCACTACAGTTGACAAAGAGCCTTTATAATTTTGAAAGCTTTCCCTAGTTTTATCTTTAATCTTCAATTTCGATTTCAAGTCCATCGCCTAGGTCAAGCGTCACTTCTTGGTTAGGTGCCAAATCTTCAGCGACAGAAGTAGAAGTGGTTCCTTCTTCATCTTCAATCAAACCGTATTGAACACGAACCTGATGGTCGATCTCATCAAAAATCTCTGGGTGATCCGCCAAGTATTTCTTAGCATTTTCAGATCCTTGTCCGATTTTTTCACCCTTGTAAGAGTACCATGCTCCTGCTTTTTGGATGATATCGAGATCACTTGCAATCTTCAAGAGCTCACCAGTCTTAGAAATCCCTTCTCCGTACATGATTTCAACGAAGGCTTCCTTAAACGGTGGAGCTACCTTATTTTTCACGACCTTGATCTTGGTTTCCTTACCGACATTGGTATCTTTTTGGTCACCAGTTCCTTTGATTTGTGTGCTTCCACGAACATCCAAACGGACTGAAGCGTAGAATTTCAGAGCACGTCCACCAGGTGTTGTTTCTGGATTTCCAAACATAACCCCAACTTTTTCACGCAACTGGTTGATAAAGATGGCAATTGTTTTGGTTTTATTGATAGAAGCACCAAGTTTACGCATGGCCTGGCTCATCATACGAGCTTGCAAACCAACGTGGCTGTCTCCAATATCTCCATCAATTTCTGCACGAGGTACAAGGGCCGCAACTGAGTCGATAACGACAAGGTCAACTGCACCTGAGTCAATCAATTTTCCAGCAATTTCAAGACCTTGCTCTCCTGAGTCTGGTTGTGACAAGAGCAATTCGTCAATGTTCACACCAAGGGCTGCAGCATAGGCTGGGTCAAGCGCATGTTCCGCATCGATAAAGGCTGCAATACCACCTTCTTTCTGTGCTTGCGCAACAGCGTGAAGGGCAACCGTTGTCTTACCAGAAGACTCTGGTCCATAGATTTCGATGATACGTCCTTTAGGATAACCACCTGAACCAAGGGCAATGTCAAGAGCCAATGAGCCTGAACTCATCACTTGCACTTTTTGTTCTGCGCGTTCACCTAAACGCATGATTGAGCCTTTACCGAAGTCTTTTTCAATCAGTTTAAGAGCATCGTTCAAGGCTTTTTCACGATCCGCTCCAAACTTTTTTGAAATCTCATCTAATTTTTTGGGTTTTTTCGCCATTCTGTTCTCCTATATTCTACTGGTCCTTAGACCTATCTACTATTATATCAAAATTCAGTCACTTAATAAAGCCTTGCGAACTAGGTTAAAGGCATGCATAACCGCGATGTGACGTACATCTGCTCGACTCCGTCCTGCGATATTAGCCTTGATCACCTCTGTCCCTTTTGCATGTGCCAGTCCAATAAAAACTGTGCCGGCTGGATGCCCCTCTAGGCTATCTGGCCCAGCCACACCTGTCAGACTGACTCCATAATCAGACTGAGTCTTGAGCCGTGCCTGCTCTGCCATTTTTCGAGCCGTAAACTCAGAAACGACCCCGTGTTCTTTTAGCTCTTGCTCGGAAATATCCAACATCTTAGACTTTTCTTCTAGGCTGTAAGTGACAAAACCGCCATTAAAGATTGCTGAAACACCTGAAAAGTCTGCTAAAGTAGCTTGAAAGAGACCTGCCGTCAAGCTTTCTGCCGCAGTAATGCTTTTCTGTCTCTTCTTTAGCTCTTCTACAACGACACTCGCGAGGCTGGTTTCTTCCCCATATCCATAACAGATGTCTCGTAGAGAAATTCCCTCAAAAGTCTGGCGACTCAAGATTTGATTTTCTAGGATGTCCAGTGCTTGATCAGCCTTTTCTTGACTGACTGCTTTTGTAGACAAGCGCAAGGTCACTTCTCCCGTTTTGGCATACGGTGCCAAAGTCGGATCGGTTTGATGGTCAATCAAATCCGCCAAAATGGTCACCAACTGACTCTCCCCAATTCCAAAGAAACGGAGCACTCGTGAGTATAACTTGGTCCCAGTCATTAACTTGGGTAAGAGTTGATTTAAGACCATAGGTTTCAATTCACTAGGTGGTCCCGGAAGGACCACGTAGGTTACGCCATCCACTTCCGACACCCCTCCTACTGCTAAACCTGTCTCATTTGGCAGCGGAGTTGCCCCTTCTACAATTTGGGCTTGGCGCTCATTATTCGGCGTCCGAGCATAGTCAGGTCTATGAGCAAAGAAAATATCCAGTTTCTCTTGCGCTTGAGGGTCAAACACTAGATCTTTTCCTAAAAATTTTGCCAGGGTTTGTTTGGTCAAATCATCCTCAGTTGGTCCCAAGCCCCCTGTCAAAATCACAAGATTACTACGTTGACTCGCAATCTCAAGCAAGGACAAAAGACGAGCTTCATTGTCTCCGACAGCTGTTTGGAAGTAGACGTCTACCCCGATTTCGGCTAGTTTCTCTGATAAAAACTGAGCATTGGTATTGACAATCTGCCCTGTTAAAATTTCTGTTCCGACAGCAATAATTTCTGCTTTCATGTTTCCTCCTACTTATCTATTCGAATTTTTTTGAAAAAATCGCAGGAAATTTCCCACGATTTGATTCTTTGTTTTATTCTACCTCTTCGTTTGAAATACTAGTACTGGTTGAAGGCGCTGTCCGGCCAAAGGCTGTTTCGTACAGTACCGCATTGGTTTCCAATTCTGTCACCGGCTCTTTACCTAGTGAACTACGCAAGAGATTTTGCATTTCGAGCATATGTTCTGAAGTGACAATCTGATAAGAAATTCCCTGTAGCTCAGCATCTTCCCCACGCAATTGATGCGTTTCGATATTCTTGAAAGAATCTTGATAGCCGAGCAATTGTGGAATGCTCTTAGCTGATAAGTCCACATTGGTCTGCATGTTATCACTCAAAGCTTTGAGAATACCTTGATAATGGCTCACACTATTTAGACTCAAAACCTTCTCTACGATTTTTTGAATGACTTCACGTTGACGTTTTTGACGTCCATAGTCTCCTTCAGGATCTTGGTAACGCATCCGTGAATACACCAAGGCTTCTTCACCATTCAAGTTTTGTTCCCCAACACCAATGGAAATCTTATTAAACTCTTCTTGGTCAGTGATGGAAATTGGAAAACCAAGTGTATTGTTGACGGTGATTCCACCAACTGCATCCACCAATTGTTGAAGACCCTGCATGTTAACCATCACATAGCGGTCAATGTGGATATTCATCATCTTTTGAATAGTAGAAATTGCAAGTTCCGCACCACCATTGGCATAGGCCGCATTGAGTTTGGCTTCCTGAACTTGGCCATTTCCACTCTCAATCTTGGTCAGAATATCCCGTTCCAAACTCATCATAGTGGTTTTCTTTGTTTTTGGATTAACCGTCAAGAGAATCATAGAATCACTATTTCCCGCCCACGGGTCTGTACGTTCCGAATTTCCCGTATCTACCCCCATCAAGAGGATGGTCAGAGGCTCAGTCGCTTCGATAACGTTGGTTTCTTCCCCGATTTTTTTGTAAGTTTTTTGACTCAGGGTTGCAGTCCCCTGCTGATAGATTGTGTAGGCATAAATTCCTACACCTACAACTGTTACTGCCAGGAAACCTAGCACCATTCCAATTAATTTTTTGATCATCTCGTTATTCATCTATCAATTTGCCCATCAGACAAACATCTAAAAATATCCCTTCTGCTAAATAGGCTCCTCTTTCTTGCAAGCCTTCTGTGATAAATCCCATTTTTGAATAGAGGTGTATAGCAGCCTCATTTCGTTTTTGTACACTGAGTTGCAAGCGGTGCAAGACGCCACTAGCTTTAGCCCACTCGATGCCTTCTTCTAGAAGTATAGTCGCCAAGCCTTGGTTCCAGAATTTCTTTCGAACCGCTAAAAAGACATCTCCAATATGCCGAACCCTTAAATGTTGATCCGCTGTGATATTTAAGACACCCGCAATCTCATCATTCAGTAAGGCGAGGAGAGTAATTTGATTCTCCGATACAGCTTGCTTTTCGATAAAAAGAGCCATTTCAGATGCTGTCATCATGATACCATTTTCATCTAAGCTAGTGAAGTCTGTCTCTTGACCGACACAATCTAAAAATGCAATCAAAGCTATAGCATCTGACGTCTCTGCCTCACGAATACACAACTCATACTCCATCCTGAAGCTCCTTGATGAGTTGTTCAGCCCGAGGGCCATGAGCTGTAAAATGAAGGCAACGACCCTCAGCTTCTTTCAAAATTTCCAACTCCAAGTAAGCATCTGGTAAATCCTCACCCAAAAGATGCCCCCACTCAATAACAGTCACACTGCCACCAAAGAGAAACTCATCCAAGTCAATAGAATCAGCATCTCCTTCGATACGGTAGACATCCAAGTGGTAAAGCGGCAGACGCCCTTCATACTCTCTCACAATAGTATAAGTTGGACTTTTAATCATCTGACGGATATCCAAACCCTTGGCAAGGCCTTTTGTAAAGGTTGTTTTACCCGCACCCAACTCTCCAGTCAAGATCAGAACATCGTCTTTTTGAAGCAAATGACCTAATCTTTCTCCGAGAGCTAGAAGCTCTTCTTCATTTTTTGTGTACATGTTACTATTATACCAAAAAGTTTCCTTTTGTGTGAATTTTCTTTATAGACTTACTATGCTAAATTTACAGTTCTCCTTGCCTTTCTTAGAAAAAGGTAAAAATACAAATAACAAATAAAACATCGCGAATTACATGTCCGTAAAATGAAATTTCCCTTTGCACGGATTTTGGAAAGAGGAAACGCGCACATAAAAAACCGAGACCGATATAGAGGAGAATGGAAGAGATCGTTACGGGATTTCTCAAGAAAATAATCGTGCCTAAAACGGAAATCACAACCGTTCTCTTCTTATTGAGATGGTTGTCCATATCCCGAATATATTTATCAAAAGGTAAGAAAATCCATAGATCTACTCCCAGCAAGAAAAAGAATGAAGGCAAAAAAAGGTCAACCAGATCCTGCTGCAATTTGCTAGTAGTTTGGATGCTTTCTGTGAGAACCAGACAGGTTGCCAGAAGATTGACTACTAAAAGAAGGCTATAAACAAGACTTACTTTCTTTTGAACACGCAAAATACTATGACTTTTCTGACCCAAGGTATGGAAGTAATTAATCCCAGCACAAAAGCCTGAAACTCCCACTATGAGAATTAAAAAATAGACATTTCCTTCTCTTAAGGATAAAAATGATTCTTTCCACAATAAACAACTTCCAAATAAAATTTGAGCGACAGCTAATAATAATAAAACACGAATTGATTTCATCATTTCCTTTTCTTCCTCCGTATAAGAAATTATACTCTGACAGGATTAGAAAATGATAAATGACTTCCAAAATGTCACATTAGGACGCTGAACGGTACAAAAAACAGTCCCGTCATTCACAGAACTGTTCTCTTCTAATCTAATCCCTAAACCAGAGAGCGATTTCTCGTTTAGCTGACTCTTCTGAATCTGATCCGTGTACCACGTTTTGAATGGCTTGATTTTCTCCTGCCGCCTTAGCAAAATCTCCCCGGATGGTTCCTGGTAGTGCCTCTTCTGGACGAGTGGCACCCATCATGTCACGCCAGCTTTCAATTACCTTGGGACCTGAAATGATTCCAACAATTATTGGGCCTGAGGTCATAAATTGACGGATAGGAGGATAAAAACTTTTTTCAACTAAGTCGCGATAGTGTTGGTCAATCAAAGCTTCTGAAACTGCTGAACGTAACTCTAATTTTTCGAGTTTGAAACCACGTCGCTCAATTCTTTTCAAAACCTCGCCAACTAGACCTCTCTTCACACCATCTGGCTTAATGATAAAGAATGTTTGTTCCATATAAATCCCCTTGTCATTTTAGTTCTTCTATTCTACCACACTTTATGGAAAAGTGGGAAAATTTTCTGAAACAAAGCAAATAAGAGAACCCGAAGGTTCTCTTATTTGCTTTTATTCTACAGTTTCTTCAGATTGGATTTCCACAGTTTCATCTACTGGAGCAAGTTCTGTATCTTCTTGTTCAGGAGCCAGATATTCTGCGTCATTGATTGCCTGTGGTTCAAGGTTACGGTAGCGAGCCATACCAGTACCTGCTGGGATGATCTTACCGATGATAACATTTTCCTTGAGTCCAAGGAGATGGTCTTTCTTACCGCGGATGGCTGCATCTGTAAGGACACGAGTTGTTTCCTGGAAGGAAGCCGCTGACAAGAAACTATTTGTTTCAAGTGAGGCTTTGGTGATTCCCATAAGAACTGGGCGACCAGTCGCTGGAACTCCACCTGCGATAAGGACTTCTTTATTAGCATCTGTAAAATCGTTAATGTCTAAAAGAGTACCCATGAGAAGATCTGTATCACCTGGATCCATGACACGGACTTTACGGATCATTTGACGAACCATAACCTCGATGTGTTTGTCACCGATTTCTACCCCTTGGCTACGGTAAACTTTTTGGACTTCACCGAGAAGGTAAGTTTCAACTGACAAGACATCACGAACAGCAAGGAGATGTTTTGGTTGGATAGAACCCTCTGTCAATGCTGCACCACGAGAAACTTGGTCTCCAACTTCAACACGCATACGTGCTGTAAATGGAACGACGTATTCTCCTTCGCCAGTTTCACCCTTAACAAAGACTTTCTTTGTACGAGTTGAAGCATCTTCTTCGATAGCTGTAACTTGTCCTTTGACCTCTGTAATAACCGCTTCCCCTTTTGGATTGCGGGCTTCAAAGATTTCTTGGACACGAGGAAGACCTTGAGTGATATCGGTATTTGAGGCAACCCCACCCGTGTGGAAGGTACGCATTGTAAGCTGTGTACCAGGTTCCCCGATAGATTGGGCAGCGATTGTACCAACTGCTTCACCAACTTCAACCGCATCACCAGTCGCCAAGTTGATACCGTAACAGTGACGGCAAACACCATGACGAGTGTTACATGTAAATACGGAACGGATAGTCACTTCTTCCACACCAGCATTGACAATCTCGCGCGCCTTGTCTTCTGTGATTAATTCATTTGGACCAATGATAACTTCGCCAGTTTCTGGGTGTTTAACAGTTTTCTTAGTGTAACGACCATTGAGACGTTCTTCGAGAGACTCGATCATCTCTTTTCCTTCTGCGATAGAGCGGATCAAGAGACCACGGTCTGTTCCACAGTCGTCCTCACGGATGATAACGTCTTGGGCAACGTCAACCAAACGACGAGTCAAGTAACCTGAGTCGGCTGTCTTAAGGGCCGTATCGGTCATACCTTTACGGGCACCGTGAGTTGAGAAGAACATTTCAAGTACTGACAAACCTTCGCGGAAGTTTGAAAGGATTGGCAATTCCATGATACGTCCGTTCGGGGCGGCCATCAGACCACGCATACCGGCAAGTTGTGAGAAGTTCGAGATGTTACCACGAGCTCCTGAGTCCATCATCATAACGATTGGGTTCTTCGGATCTTGATTATCGACCAAGCGTTTTTCCAATTTCTCACGAGCTGCACGCCATTCAGCTGTAACGGCATTGTAACGTTCATCATCAGTGATCAAACCACGACGGAACTGTTTTGTGATTTGTTCTACACGCTTATGAGATTCTTCGATGATTTCAGCCTTGTCTTCAACCACTGGGATATCAGCAATCCCCACTGTCAATCCAGCAAGTGTTGAATGATGGTAACCTAAGTCTTTCAATCGGTCCAAGAATGCAGAGGTTTCTGTTGTACGGAAACGTTTGAAAATCTCAGCGATGATATTTCCAAGGTTTTTCTTCTTGAATGGAGGATTGAGTTCAAGGTTGCGAATGGCTTCCTTGATATCGCCACCTAGTGGTAAGAAGTATTTAGCTGGAAGCCCTTCTGTCAAGTTCGCATTATTTGGTTCTTGTAAGTAAGGTAGACCCTCTGGCATGATGTCGTTGAAGAGGATTTTACCAACTGTTGTAAGCAAGACCTTGTGTTTTTGCTCTTCTGTCCATGGTTTGTTGAGGCTGTCTGTCGCGATACCAACACGTGAGTGGAGGTGAACATAGCCATTGCGGTAAGCCATGACAGCTTCGTCACGGTCTTTGAAGACCATTCCTTCACCTTCACGACCAGCTTCTTCCATAGTCAAGTAGTAGTTACCCAAAACCATGTCCTGAGATGGGGTAACAACTGGTTTACCATCTTTCGGATTCAAGATGTGCTCAGCAGCAAGCATGAGGATACGAGCTTCTGCTTGAGCCTCTTCTGAAAGCGGTACGTGGATGGCCATTTGGTCTCCGTCAAAGTCGGCATTGTAGGCTTCACAGACAAGCGGGTGCAAACGAAGGGCCTTACCATCGATCAAGACTGGCTCGAAGGCTTGGATACCCAAACGGTGAAGGGTCGGTGCGCGGTTCAAAAGGACTGGGTGTTCTTTGATTACTTCTTCGAGGATATCCCAGATACGTTCATCTCCACGTTCTACCAAGCGTTTAGCCGCTTTAACATTTTGCACGATGTCACGGGCAACGATTTCACGCATCACAAATGGTTTAAAGAGCTCGATCGCCATTTCGCGTGGCACACCACATTGGTACATCTTAAGAGTTGGACCAACAGCGATAACGGAACGTCCTGAGAAGTCAACACGTTTACCGAGCAAGTTTTGACGGAAGCGTCCTTGTTTCCCTTTGAGCATGTGGCTCAATGATTTAAGTGGACGGCTACCTGGTCCTGTGATTGGACGACCACGACGGCCATTATCAATCAAAGCATCAACCGCTTCTTGAAGCATACGCTTCTCATTTTGAACGATGATACCAGGTGCATTCAACTCAAGCAAACGAGCCAAACGGTTGTTACGGTTGATAACACGACGGTAAAGGTCGTTCAAGTCAGACGAGGCAAAACGACCACCATCCAACTGCAACATTGGACGGAGATCTGGTGGAATAACTGGAAGGATGTTAAGAACCATCCATTCAGGTTTGTTCCCAGACTTGTAAAAGGCATCCAAAACATCCAAACGACGGATAGCTTTGACACGTTTTTGTCCAGTAGCTGTTTTCAACTCTTCTTTGAGTTCAGCAATTTCTTTTTCAAGATCTACTTGTTTCAAAAGGTCTTGGATGGCTTCGGCACCCATCTTGGCAACGAATGATCCATAGCCATACTCACGCAAGCGCTCACGGTATTCGCGCTCTGTCATGATAGACTTGTGCTCAAGTGGTGTATCCTTAGGATCAATGACCACATAAGCCGCAAAGTAGATAACTTCCTCAAGGGCACGAGGGCTCATATCAAGGGTCAAGCCCATACGGCTTGGAATCCCCTTGAAATACCAGATGTGAGATACAGGAGCTTTCAACTCGATGTGCCCCATACGCTCACGACGAACTTTTGTACGCGTTACTTCAACCCCACAACGGTCACAAACAATCCCTCTGTAACGAATGCGTTTGTACTTACCACAAGCACATTCCCAATCTTTTGTAGGACCAAAGATGACTTCGTCAAAGAGTCCTTCACGTTCTGGTTTCAACGTACGGTAATTGATTGTTTCAGGTTTTTTGACTTCTCCATAAGACCATGAACGGACTTTGCTTGGAGAAGCTAGGGTGATTTGCATACTTTTAAAACGATTTACATCAACCACTATTTCTTCCCTTTCTATTCTAAGTGAACTGCTTATTCTTGTTCAGCAGTTTCTTCTGTTGCTTCCGCTTTTGTTGCTTTCTCAGCCTCTTCAGCTTCAAAGGCTGCTTTAGCCTCTTGGGCTGCTTTTTCGCGGGCTTTTTCAAGGTCATCTACGTGGATGACATCTTCGTCCATTCCTTCATCCAAGTCGCGAAGTTCCACTTCTTGATCATCTTCGTCAAGGACACGCATGTCAAGACCAAGAGATTGCAATTCTTTCACAAGAACTCGGAAGGATTCTGGAACACCTGGTTTTGGAATTGGTTTTCCTTTTGTAATAGCTTCATAGGCTCTCAAACGTCCGTTGATATCGTCAGACTTGTAAGTCAAGATTTCTTGAAGGACATTTGACGCACCGTAGGCTTCAAGAGCCCAAACCTCCATCTCACCGAAACGTTGTCCACCAAACTGAGCTTTACCTCCAAGTGGCTGTTGAGTAACGGTTGAGTAAGGTCCGACTGAACGCGCGTGCAATTTATCATCAACCATGTGGTGGAGTTTGATCATGTACATGACACCAACTGATACACGGTTATCAAATGGCTCACCTGTACGTCCGTCGTAAAGGATTGTTTTGGCATCGCTGTCCATACCTGCTTCTTTAACAGTGTCCCAAAGGTCTTCAGAACTTGCTCCATCAAAGACTGGTGTTGCGATGTGGATACCAAGAGTACGGGCTGCCATACCAAGGTGGAGCTCCATAACCTGACCGATATTCATACGTGATGGCACCCCAAGTGGGTTCAACATGATGTCGACTGGAGTTCCGTCTGGAAGGTAAGGCATGTCTTCTACAGGAACGATACGAGAGACAACCCCTTTGTTTCCGTGACGTCCGGCCATCTTATCTCCGACCTTGATCTTACGTTTTTGAGCGATGTAGACGCGAACCAGCATGTTAACACCTGATTGCAACTCATCTCCATTTGCACGTGTAAAGATCTTAACATCACGAACGACACCATCGGCACCGTGTGGTACACGAAGAGAAGTATCACGCACTTCACGAGACTTATCTCCAAAGATAGCGTGCAAGAGACGTTCTTCAGCTGAGAGGTCTTTTTCACCCTTAGGTGTGACTTTCCCTACAAGGATATCCCCTTCTTTAACTTCGGCACCAATACGGATAATTCCCATTTCGTCAAGGTTTTTAAGGGCATCTTCCCCAACGTTTGGAATTTCACGAGTAATTTCTTCAGGCCCAAGCTTTGTATCACGTGTTTCTGATTCGTATTCTTCGAGGTGGACAGATGTGTAGACATCGTCTTTCACCAAGCGTTCGCTCATGATAACGGCATCCTCGAAGTTGTAACCTTCCCAAGTCATGTAGGCAACGATTGGGTTTTGTCCAAGCGCCATTTCTCCATTTTCCATAGAAGGTCCGTCAGCGATAAAGTCGCCTTTTTCAACGACATCCCCAACTTTAACGAGGGTACGTTGGTTGTAGGCAGTACCTGAATTTGAACGACGGAATTTTTGAACGTGGTAGACATCTAGGGAACCATCTTCACGGCGAACTTCTACCTTGTCCGCATCTGCGTAGGTAACTTTACCATCATGCTGAGCAATAACCGCAGCTCCAGAGTCGTGAGCTGCTTGGTATTCCATACCAGTACCAACGTAAGGCGCTTTTGGATCAATCAATGGCACAGCCTGACGTTGCATGTTGGCACCCATGAGGGCACGGTTGGAGTCATCGTTTTCCAAGAAAGGAATACATGCAGTCGCAACGGCAACTACCTGTTTTGGTGAAACGTCCATGTAGTCAACCACTTCTGCTGGATACTCTTGGTTGACCCCTTGGTGACGTCCCATGACAACTTTCTCAGCAAAAGTACCATCTTCGTTCAATTTTGAATTAGCCTGTGCTACAGTAAATTCATCTTCTTCATCGGCTGTCAACCAAACGATTTCGTTTGTGACTACACCAGTTTCACGGTCAACCTTACGATATGGTGTTTGAACAAATCCATACTTGTTCAAGTGACCGTATGATGACAAGTTATTGATCAAACCGATGTTAGGTCCTTCAGGTGTCTCGATTGGACACATACGACCATAGTGAGTGTAGTGCACGTCACGTACTTCATATCCAGCACGGTCACGAGTCAAACCACCAGGCCCTAAGGCTGACAAACGGCGTTTGTGAGACAACTCAGAAAGTGGGTTGTGTTGGTCCATGAACTGGGACAATTGTGAAGAACCAAAGAATTCTTTGATCGCAGCTGTCACAGGGCGGATGTTGATAATTTGTTGTGGTGTTAAAACTTCATTGTCCTGAACAGACATACGTTCACGGACATTACGTTCCATACGAGAAAGTCCAAGACGTACTTGGTTTGCAAGCAATTCACCAACTGCACGGATACGACGGTTTCCAAGGTGGTCGATATCATCCACACGTCCGATACCTTCCGCCAAGTTGAGGAAGTAGCTCATCTCTGCAAGGATATCCGCAGGAGTTACAACATGAACCTTGTCATCAGGATTGGCATTTCCGATGATAGTTACAACACGGTCTGGGTCCGTTGGGGCAACAACCTTGAATTTTTGAAGGACAACTGGTTCTGTCAAAACAGCTGCATCATTTGGAATGTAAACAATCTTGTTCAAGTCGCCATCCAAGTGGTTCTCGATGCTTTCAATCACGCTACGAGTCATAACGGTACCAGCTTCTACCAAGATTTCACCCGTTTCAGGATCTACCAATGGCTCTGCAATGGTTTGGTTGAGCAAGCGTGTTTTAACGTTGAGTTTTTTATTGATCTTGTAACGACCAACTGCTGCCAAATCGTAGCGGCGTGGATCGAAGAAACGTGCCACAAGCAAGCTACGTGAGCTTTCAGCAGTCTTAGGCTCACCTGGACGAAGGCGTTCGTAGATTTCCTTCAAGGCTTCGTCTGTACGAGAGTCCATTGGATTCTTGTGGATATCTTTTTCAACAGTATTGCGAACCAATTCGCTATCACCAAAGATATCAAAGATTTCATCATCACCTGAGAAACCAAGTGCACGAACCAAGGTTGTAAATGGAATCTTACGAGTACGGTCGATACGAGTATAAGCGATGTCTTTTGAGTCGCTTTCAAGTTCCAACCAAGCTCCACGGTTAGGGATAACAGTAGAACCGTAACCCACTTTACCGTTCTTGTCTACTTTGTCATTAAAGTAAACCCCTGGTGAGCGGACCAACTGAGAAACGATAATACGTTCACCACCATTGATGATGAAAGTACCCATTTCGGTCATGATTGGGAAATCACCAAAGAAGACTTCTTGAGTCTTGATTTCGCCTGTTTCTTTATTAATCAAGCGGAAGGTTACGAAAATTGGTGCTGAGTAGCTAGCATCGTGGATACGAGCTTCTTCGAGCGTGTATTTTGGTTCCTTGATTTCATAGCCAACAAATTCCAACTCCATTGTGTCTGTGAAGTTTGAAATTGGCAATACATCTTCAAATACTTCCTTAAGACCGTGATCTAGGAAATCTTTGAATGAATCCGTTTGAATTTCAATCAAATTTGGTAAGTCAAGAACTTCTTTGATTCTTGAAAAACTACGACGGGTACGATGTTTCCCGTATTGAACGTCATGTCCTGCCAAGATGATTCTCCTTTGTAAATAAGTTCCAAGCCTTGTCAATCAGGCTTTTCTAATCGTCATATGGTTTTAGAAACCCCTATCACCGTGTCCCTTTGATAAATTTTCAGAATCTTTAAATCTTTGTTACAAGCACTCAAAAACCTGAAAAAAAGCACAAAAAGAGCAGCTAAATCTGACTTTTTCAGAAGATTTAACTGCTGTGAGCCTTGTCTGGACAATATTTCAGACAAAACCTACGACAAATGATTACTCATATTATACCTTATTTAGCTAGATTTTTCAAGGTTTTTTTACTATTTTTTAAACAATCTTTTCCTATATATTATTTTAAAATTTCAAGAGAATGAAGCATTATATTGTCTCTCAAAAATTAGGGAAACGCTTGCACTAATGTTTACCTCGTGCTATACTGATAGGGAACAACTACACAAGGAGAATTGTGATGAAAAAGATCCCATCTCAAACTGAGAAAAAAATGATTTATGGTATCCGTTCCTTGAAGAACGGAACTGGTTCTGTCCTTATTGGTGCTAGCATTGTCTTGCTTTCTGCTACAATGCCAACTATTTCGGCCAACGAAAACCTGCCTCAAACTCAGGAAAATACCAGCGCTGTGACCAAGGCCCCTACTGAGACTGAAACGAGTCAAACTCAAAAGGAAACGCCTATTTCTGAACAAAAGAATGCAAACGCTTCCCTTGACACTAAAAAGGAAGCCCTAGCAACTGACACTGCTCTAGCAGCTGAAACACCTAAAAAAGAAGACGCTACTACAAGCCAGCCCAACAGCAAAGAAGAGAAAGTAGATACTAGCACTTCGACGCCAAGTTCTGATCAAAAACCACAAGCTGACACATCTTCTGAAGAACCAATCGAAGACAACTACTTCCGCATTCATGTGAAAAGACTTCCTGAGGAAAACAAGGATTCCCAAGGTCTTTGGACTTGGGACGATGTTGAAAAACCTTCTGAAAACTGGCCCAATGGAGCCAAGTCCTTCAAGGATGCCAAGCAAGATGACTACGGCTATTATCTAGATGTCAAACTCAAAAATGAGCAAGCCAAGAAAGTCAGCTTCCTTATCAACAATACCAAGGGGGATAACCTGACAGGGGACCGTTCTGTAGAGCGCCTCTCTCCAAAAATGAACGAGGCCTGGCTAGATGAAAACTACAAGGTATACAACTACCGTCCTCAACCAGCAGGAACTGTCCGTGTCAACTACTATCGCACCGATGGCAACTATGACAAAAAATCTCTCTGGTATTGGGGCGATGTCAAGAATCCAAGCAGTGGAGAATGGCCTGACGGAACAGACTTCACTGCAACTGGAAAACATGGCCGTTACATTGACATTCCACTCAATGAAGCTGCAAGAGAATTTGGATTTTTATTACTAGACGAAAGCAAGAAAGGCGATGATGTGAAAATCAGAAAAGAGGATTATAAATTCACTGATCTAAAAAATCACAGCCAGATTTTTCTCAAGGATGATGACGAAACCATCTACACCAACCCTTACTATGTACACGACATCCGCATGACTGGTGCCCAACACGTGGCTAAGTCACGTATCGAAAGCAGCTTTTCTACCCTAGTTGGAGCTAAGAAAGACGATATCCTCAAACACTCCGGCATCACTGATTACCAAGGGAATAAAGTAGCTATCACAGACGTGGAAGTGGATGAAGCTGGTAAGAAAGTGACCTATATCGGCGACTTCTCTGACACTCAACACCCGTACACTGTCAGCTACAATTCAGACCGCTTTACCACACGTTCAAGCTGGCGCCTCAAGGATGAGTCCTACAGTTACGATGGTCCACTCGGCGCAACTCTAAAAGAAGATGGCAAGCGTGTTGACCTCACCCTCTGGTCTCCAAGTGCTGATAAGGTTTCCGTTGTTGTCTATGACAAGAAAGACCCTGAAAAGGTAGTCGGAACTGTCGCCCTTGAAAAAGGAGAAAAAGGAACCTGGAAACAAACTCTGGATGCAAACTCTGGTCTCGGCATCAGCAACTACACTGGCTACTACTACCACTACCAAATCGAGCGCCAAGGTAAAACTATCCTCGTTCTTGACCCTTATGCCAAATCATTAGCGGCTTGGAACAGTGACCTAGCAAAAACAGATGCCGCTCATAAGGTCGCTAAAGCTGCCTTCGTCGATCCAGCGAAGTTAGGTCCGCAAGACTTGACCTATGGGAAGATTCGCAACTTCAAATCGCGTGAAGATGCCGTTATCTATGAAGCTCATGTGCGTGACTTCACTTCGGATCCTGCCATCGCAAAAGACTTGACCAAGCCATTTGGTACCTTTGAAGCCTTTATCGAAAAATTAGACTATCTCAAAGACTTGGGTGTAACCCACATCCAGCTCCTTCCAGTCTTGTCCTACTACTTTGTCAATGAATTGAAAAACCATGAACGTTTGTCTGCCTATGCTTCAAGCAACAGCAATTACAACTGGGGATATGACCCTCAAAACTACTTCTCCTTGACTGGTATGTACTCAAGCGATCCTAAGGATCCAGAAAAACGAATTGCCGAATTCAAAAACCTCATCAACGAAATCCACAAACGTGGCATGGGGGCTATCTTGGATGTGGTCTACAACCATACTGCCAACGTTGATATTTTTGAGGATATTGAGCCAAACTACTATCACTTTATGGATGCTGATGGAACTCCACGGACTAGCTTTGGTGGTGGACGTTTGGGAACTACCCACTACATGTCTAAACGTGTCTTGGTAGACTCTATCAAGTATCTGGTTGAAACCTACAAAGTGGATGGTTTCCGCTTCGATATGATGGGTGACCACGATGCGGCTTCAATCGAAGAAGCTTACAAGGCTGCACGAGCCCTTAATCCAAATCTCATCATGCTTGGTGAAGGCTGGAGAACCTATACTGGCGATGAAAATACGCCTGTACAACCTGCTGACCAAGATTGGATGAAGAAAACAGATACTGTCGCTGTCTTTTCAGACGACATCCGTAACAACCTCAAGTCTGGCTATCCAAACGAAGGGCAGCCTGCCTTTATCACAGGTGGCAAACGAGATATCAATACCATCTTTAAAAATATCATTGCCCAACCAACTAACTTTGAAGCAGACAGTCCTGGAGATGTGATCCAGTATATTGCAGCCCATGATAACTTGACCCTCTTTGATATCATTGCCCAGTCTATCAAAAAAGACCCAAGCAAGGCTGAGAACTACGCTGAAATCCATCGCCGTTTGCGACTTGGAAACCTCATGGTCTTGACTGCTCAAGGAACTCCCTTTATCCACTCTGGTCAGGAATACGGACGTACCAAACAATTCCTTGATCCAGCCTATAAGACTCCTGTTCCTGAAGATAAGGTTCCAAACAAGTCTCACTTGTTACGTAACAAAGACGGCAAACCATTTGTCTATCCTTACTTTATCCATGACTCTTACGACTCTAGTGATGCTGTCAACAAGTTTGATTGGACCAAAGCTACAGATAGCAAAGCATATCCTGAAAATGTCAAGAGCCGTGACTACATGAAAGGATTGATCGCTCTTCGTCAATCTACGGACGCCTTCCGACTCAAGAGTCTACAAGATATCAAAGAACGCGTCCAACTCATTACTGTCCCAGGACAAAATGGTGTTGAAAAAGAAGACGTGGTCATCGGCTACCAAATCACAGCTCCAAACGGCGATGTCTACGCAGTCTTTGTCAATGCGGATGATAAGGCTCGCGAATTCAACTTGGGAACTGCCTTTGCTCACTTGAGAAAGGCCGAAGTCTTGGCTGATGAAAACCAAGCCGGACCAGTAGGAATCGCTAAACCTCAAGGTCTCGAATGGACTGAAAAAGGCTTGAAATTGAACGCTCTCACTGCCGTTGTTCTCCGATTGTCTCAAGGTGGTGCCATTGTCGCTCCAGCTGTGGAAGAAAAACCAGAATTTGATCTTTCTAGCCTGGACGTTGAACCAGAACAAGGTCAAGCTCAAAACCTAGCAGCCAATCCTGACTCTCAAGAAACTGCTACAGAGACTCTTTCTCAGAAATTCCTTCCAAACACAGGTACTGAGAACAAATCCCTTCTTGCCCTTGCTGGATTCAGCATCCTTGCCCTTCTCGGACTTGGATGGCTGATAAAAAACAAGAAAAAGAACTAACACTCAATGAAAATCAAAGAGTAAACTAGGTAGCTAGCCGCAGGCTTTACTCAAGTACGGCAAGGCGAAGCTGACCTGGTTTAAAGAGATTTTCAAAGAATATAACCTAGCCCTCCTATAGAAAAACACCCCATGATTAGAAGACTCTTCTAGCCATGGGGTGTTGTTTTTATGATACACTTATCTATCAAATCATATATTCTACACTATAGGTGGCATCTGATAAGATACGAGCCAGAAACTGCTTGGTTCGTTCTTCTTGTGGACGACTAAAGAAATCGTGGGGATTGTTCTCCTCTACGATACGGCCTCCATCCATAAAAATAACGTGGTTAGCGACATCTCTAGCAAATCCCATTTCATGCGTGACGACCACCATGGTCACACCTTCTCCCGCCAACTGTTTCAGAACATCCAAAACATCTCCAACCAACTCAGGGTCTAGTGCCGATGTTGGTTCATCTAGCAAAATGACCTCGGGCTTGACGGCAATGGCACGCGCAATTCCTATTCGTTGTTGTTGCCCTCCAGATAGCTGAGAAGGGTAGTAGTCCTTATAGGCCAGTAAACCAACTTTTTCTAAGGCAGATTCTGCACGTTTGAGCGCTTCTTCCTTGGGAACTTTACGAGCTATAATGAGGCCTTCTAGAATATTTTCCAGAGCAGTTTTATTTGCAAAGAGATTGTAGTGTTGGAAAACAAAGGCTGTTTTTTGGCGAATTTCTAGAATGTCTTTCTTGCTCAATTTGGATAAGTCATAGGTCTTTCCTGCCAATGTCAAACAGCCACTATCAGCTTTTTCTAAGTGGTTGAGACAACGGAGAAAGGTCGTTTTCCCCGAACCTGATGGTCCTAAGATAACGACGACATCCCCTTGGTTGACCTGGAGATTGACATCCTCCAGCACCTGCCTCTCACCAAATGTTTTTGCGATATGTTCTACTTGTAACATCCTGTCCTCCTATACAAAACGCGCGCTAGATGCTTTTGCTCTCTTTTCTTTTTTCACATAGCCTTTTTCTAATACAGAAAAGCCCCACTGAATCAAACCACAGATCAAAATATACTGCAAAAAGATTACAAAATAAGACTCAAAATACTGGTAACCGTAGGACGCTTCCACACGGGCAATAGCAGTGATATCCTTGATGGTCATAACAAAGACCAGGGAGGTCCCTTTGACGATATTGATCACCAGATTGGCCAAGTTAGGCAAGGCTGAGCGCAAGGCTTGAGGAAAAACAATCCTTAGATAGGCCTGGGTCGTAGTCAGCCCAATCGCATGCGCCGCCTCTAGTTGTCCCTTGTCCACCGTCAAGATCGCTGAACGCAAAATCTCCGATAAACTCCCGACTGTCATCAAACTATAAATGATAAAGGCATAATAGAGAGGATCAAGCTTGAAAATATCAAAGTCACTTCCTATGCTTTTAAGAAATTGATTCAGCAGGCTTGGAAACAAACTATAAAAGAAGAGAATCAATAAAATCGGAGGAGTCGCTCGGATAAAGGCCAGATAGACCAGAGAAAAACTCCTCACCCCTCGAACCTTGTAGATCTGCCCCAAGGCTAAAAATAGAGCCGGTAAAAAGCTTAAGACCATAGCCACAATCATGATAATCAAGGTGATTGGCACACCTTTCAAGGTCTCCAGAAAGGTCTTTACAATATAGTCTATATCCATTTCTTACCTCCCTTTTGTTTCCAAAGACTTCTCAAGCAAACGACTCAAGCTAGAAATAACCAAGGCAATCCCCCAGTAAAGAAGTGCAACTGCCGTATAGGTTTCCAGCGAGTAGTTCCCTAAATTGCGACTAATCAAGAGATTGCCTGCCCCCATGACATCAACAAAACCAATCGTATAAGCCAAGGCAGCATCCCGCATAAGATTGAGAATAGCGGTTGTTATGTTGGGAAGAGCAACTTGAAAAGCTTGAGGAAAAATGATTCTCCAAAAAGTCTGACTTGGAGTCAAACCAATACTAAGCCCGGCCTCTGTCTGCCCCTTTGGAATAGCTTGATAGGCCGCCTTGAAAACCTCGGCAACAATAGCCGCAAACAAGAGAATCATCGTCAGGAGAACAAAAATAGTTTTAGACCAGTTGTTGATATCCAAACCAAGCCACCATTTCAGAAATTCTGGCAAGCCATAAAAAACTAGAAAAAGCAAGACAATTGGCGGTGTACAACGAAGGGTAAAGATACAGCCTTTGGAAATCGCTGCAAAACTCTTGTCTTCTCCTACTTGCGCCCAGGCCAAGAGACCTCCAAAAAGGGAACCAAGAAGAGTGGTAAAAAAGAGAATGGTCAAGGTCATAGGAAGCGCCTGCCATAAGGTCGGCAAAAACTGAAAGACCTTGGAAAAATCATAAGAAACCATGCAAAACCCTTTCTAGTCTTGGAATTTCTGGTCTAGTCTTTGTCTACGTAACTAAAGACATCTTCTTTAAAGTATTGCTGAGATAGCTTAGCAAGCGTGCCATCTTCTTTCAACTCTTTAATTGCTTTTTCGTATTCTTTAGCAAATTTCTCACCCTTTTCATCACGGTGAATCAAGGGATAAGTTGGAATGCCTTTATATGGGAACCAGCTGAGTTTGTCCGCATATTGGTGGTAAGGGCCATCTTCTGCTGTAACTGCTTTTTCAAAGGACAGTTTGATATCAAAGAAGGCGTCATAACGTCCTTCTAAGACCCAGGCATAGGCATCTGCCACTTGAAAGGATTCAGCTGCTGTTAGCTCAATCGGTGCGTCCTGATGTTTTTCATTGTAGCTGGTGATGACATTCCATTGGGCATTCTGTGGAGAGATGGGAACCAATTTCCCTTTATTCTTAGCAAAGTCATCAATAGTTTTGTATTTCTGTTCACCTTCTTTTCTGACAGTAAATCCGATGATGCTCGCTCCGACTGGTTCAGATGGAATGACAAACTTTTTAGCTCGTTCTTCTGTGTACCAAGCTCCCTTGGTTCCGATGTCATACTTGCCTGATTCCAGACCAATCAAGAGGTCGTCATCACTGGTACCCGTATATTCAAATTGATAGTTTGCCAACTTCTCATCAACAGCCTTCAAAACAGCTACTTCATAACCATCTGATTCCCCTTTTTCATTGATAAAGTCATAAGGTACATAGTTTTGTGTATGGGCAACCTTCAAGGTTATGACTTCAGCAGACGAAGCCGTTTCTCCCTCCTTGGCTGGAGCGCCAGCTAAACTTCTCCCGATAATCGTTGCCCCAATTACTGCAACAACTGCTACACCACCGATAATCCATGCTTTTTTACTCATTTTTTTCTCCTTTAGTTTTCAAGCGCTTCTCTCACCCACTGGATACGTTCAACTGCGATATCACTTGGAATGGTACAATCTGCCCCAAGTACCAAGCCCTGTTCCCCAGCTTCTGCAACTAGTTTCTTTGCCTCAGCCTGAATGGCGTCCTTGCTACCAGTATACAGTAAGCCTGTCTTACCATTTTCGAATCCTCCAAGAACCGTACGTCCCTTGAAAATCTCACGACCTTCCTTGAGAGTGATTCCCTCTGGTCCTACAGCCCAGTTAATGACTTGGGCTGGATAGTCTGCAAAAAGGTGAATATCATTTCGCGCTCCCTCGTAGCCACAGATATGAAGAACAGTAACACCATCAACAGCACTAGCTGCTTCCAGAACAGTTATCTCGCTAGGTGCAATGACGGCTTGATAATCTGCTGCCGACACTCGTTGATCTTGGATACTTTGCACGCTGAGGTAGATTCCATCAGCACCAGCCTCTTCGATGACAGCTTGGCTGAGACTAGCAATATCCTCTGCAATCACATCCAACACCTTTTTAAGGGCTTTAGGATCTTCCACCAGAAAGTCTGCAATAAGGTCATCTCCGCCAGACACTTCCCCAAGTAGCCACTTAAGATAGGTCACAGGAGCAAAAATATTGTAAATCGCAACGATATCTTCTGTAAACTCTTGCTTGATTTTCTGAACCAAGTCCACCTGCTCTTTTATCCAAGCGTGATCTGGTCCGAGTGGTTGAATGCTCGCCAATTCTTGAAGAGATTTTCCTTTGGCAATCGCTGGATTTGGATAAGCAAAGTAACCATCACTCATGAGTTTGATAAAGTCTGGCTGAACTTCTCGAATAAAGCGCTTATGGCCTTGAATATTCTTTTCGATAATGGCTGGATTTGAGAAACCTTGTAGCCATTCGTCTTCGGATGTGAAATGATGCCAAAAGCCAACTGGCACACGATCAACCTTTTCACCTCTAAATGCTTTTAAAACCCATTCTTTTTTTTCTGACATTCTTATTCTCCATTTCTTACTTTTTCAACTAATAAACTGCTTGCAATATCATTTGAGCGTAGAAAGGGGAGACTGGACTTGGAAAAATCCTGAACTCCACGACATCTCTCTCCATTTTTGCAATGCTCATTTTTTACGACACTTATGGCGACCAAGGCCAGCAAGCCGACAACTGCAATGAAGATTCCCCATCTTTTACTTTTCATAGCTCCTCCTTTTTAGAGAACCGCTGCCTGTCGAATCCAGTCCAACCTCTCTAAGTCAAAGTCATCTGGAACAGTACAGTCAGCTCCCAGAAGAACGCCTTTACTACCAGCTTCAGCCAGCAACCGCCTTGTTTCATCTTGCAATTCCGCCTTGGAACCTTGATAAAGCAGGCTTTCCTTGCCATTTTCAAATCCACCTAAAACGGCCTTTCCTTGAAATAACTCCTGACCCTGTGTCAAACTAACTTCCTCATGGTGGGTCGCCCAGTTGACCACTTGAGCTGGATAATCCTTAAATAGCGTCACATCATTACTCGCACCTTCAAAACCACAGATATGGAGGATATTGGTCCCACCAACCTGATTGGCAGCCTCCAAAATCGCTATATTGCTCGGTTCGATATAGGTTTGGTAGAGTGCTGGTGTGATGCGCTCATCTTGAATTTCCTGGGTGCTGAGATAAATCCCATCAACTCCACCTTGCTGGATGATTTTCTGGGTTAGGATAGCAATATCTCCTGCAATCACATCTAGAATCGCTCTGAATTGCTCAGGATTTTCAAGCAATAGATCAGCCACTTCCCTATCACCTCGAGAAGTTTCTGTACGGAACCAGCGCTTGAGGTAGGAGATCGGTGAAAAGATATTGTAGAAAGAAGCAATCTCTTCGGTAAAGGTCTCTCGAATCGCTTGTACCACTTCCACCTGTTGCTGAATCCATGGGTGTTCCTCACCAATCGACTCAATAGAAGTCAGTTCCTGAATGCTTGCAACCTTAGAACTATAGACATTACTTGGATAAAGGAAAAAACCGTCGCTCATGATTTTGACAAAATCAGGGTGAATCCTTTCCACATAATTACGATGCCCATCAACACTTTTTTGAAAGATACGTGGATTATTTAATCCCTGTCCCTTTTCTTCGAGTGTTACAAAATGAAACCAAAATCCCACAGGAACTCTTTCCACTTCGTCGCCTCGAATCGCTCTAAAAACTAGATCTCTTTTACTTGCCATACCTTTCTCCTTCCATTTGGATTGAAACCATCTTACCACTCCTTTTCCCCTTTTCCCAATATATATTGACTATCAACTCGATTGAAAATTTTTATATCTATAAAGAAAAAAATCCCTGAAAAGCTTGATGTTACTAGCCTTTCAAAGATTCACTTTATTTTCATCTATTTTTCAAAAAGGAGTTGATATAGATTTTCTATCAAGCCGATTGAATTTTTTATATCCATCTTCATTCCAAAATTAAGTACATAATTTTATCCTAATACCAAATTACTACTGAAAAATTTCTTTTCTCTCGATATTTCCTTGCACAAATCCCATGAAAACGCTACAATATTAATAGACTATTATTAGGAGGATGGGATTATGAAAATATCCAAAGTTACCATTACAATTGCTTCTACACTTGCTTCCGTCATTTTACTGACTGGCTGTGGCACAAATTCGGCAAATTCACAGACAACACAAAGTAGTACATCTGACAATCAGGTTACAATGACCTATGATCAGTTGCGTTCAAGAGAAAATACTATGTCAACTCTTTGGTATCAAAAAGCAGCTGAGACCAAGGCACTCTATCTACAAGGTTACAATGTCGCTACTGATCGTTTGAAAGAACTACTAAAAACACAGACAGATAAACCCTACTCTATCGTTTTGGACTTAGACGAAACCGTATTAGACAATAGCCCTTATCAAGCGCAAAATGTCAAAGATGGAACAGCATTTACCCCAGAAAACTGGGATGTCTGGGTAAAAAAAGCTGCAGCCAAGGCTGTACCAGGTGCTAAAGACTTTCTCCAATTTGCAGACCAAAACGGTGTCCAAATTTACTATGTATCTGACCGCACGATAGATCAGGTAGATGATACGATCAAAAACCTAGAAAATGAAGGAATTCCTGTACAAAGCCGCGATCATCTCATGTTCTTAGAAAAAGGCGTCAAATCTAAAGAAGGTCGTAGACAAGCAGTCCAAGAAAAAACCAACTTAGTCATGCTACTAGGAGACAATCTTGTGGACTTTGCAGAGTTTTCAAAGACCTCTGAAACTGAGCGCGACCAAAAATTAGAGGAATTACAAAAAGAGTTTGGTGAGAAATTCATCATTTTTCCTAACCCAATGTACGGATCATGGGAAAGTACTGTTTACAATGGTAATAAATTGGATGCCAAGGGTCAAACTGAAGAGCGCCAAAAAAACTTACAAGGTTTTGATAAATAAAAGAGCTATATACCAGTTTACACCAACCGCAAGATATCGTATTTGCGAGAATATCAAAAAAGACGATTTCCAAGCGGAAATCGTCTTTTAATAGGACAGACTTCTCCAATTCAAAATGTACTTCATTTAGTATATGTGTAGCCATAAATCATATTTTCTAGGTGGTTTATACATGACTGTTCGTCAGGGAAAGCAAATATGCAAAATTTAGAAATTTTGATATAATAGAACTATCAAAAAGTAAAGGAACGATTGGTATGAAAGCAATCACAGCTCACAGCTCACAGCTCACAGCTCACAGCTCACAGCTCACAGCTCACAGCTCACAGCTCACAGCTCACAGCTCACAGCTCACAGCTCACAGCTCACAGCTCACGCTGATTATGTAATCAAGCGTATTTTTTGTCAAGCCCTAAAACAGACTTTTTCACATTTTTGTGAGAAGGTCTTTTCTGTTGTGTATGAAAGTGAGGGACTTGTATGAGTCAGGCATTCGAAACAACGATTCAACAAGCTCTACGAGAGGTGGTAGAAAGCTTTGATGAACAGTATGTAGCTGAGGGACTATTAAAAAAAGATGCTATTATAGTAGATTTAGATAATTATAAACCTGAGTTGGTTGAAAAGATTTTGACAAATGCAATTCTAAATGAAGCATTTACCGAGGATATTGCTGGTGCGACAATTTTGAAAATCAATGATATCATTCAAATGCTTGAAGTTGATGAATATTGGTCAAACTCTTACACACGTTACACTAACAAAATTGGACTATTCACGAATAATCGTTATTTGGATGAAGTGACAGATGTTGTCCTAAATTTCCCCTACAAAGATGGTATCTTAAAAGCTGGTATGACTAAAGATGATGTATCAAAGGAAGATGCTGAAGAATCCTTTTTAAATGAGATAGTTGCTAGAGAAGAGATTGATGTCCTCCTTGATGAAAAGATTTTTAAAAATGCTAAGAAATATGACAAAAACTGCTCTTCTCCTGTATCAGAAATCAAGGATACGGATAACCTGATTATCAAGGGAAACAACCTGTTAGCACTCCACAGTTTGAAAAAACGATTTAGCGGAAAAATTAAAAGTATAATTATTGATCCACCTTACTATTTTAAAAAAACTAAGAGTAGTGATGCATTTAATTATAATTCAAATTTTAAATTATCTACTTGGTTAGTTTTTATGAAAAATAGATTAGATGTTGCCACGGAGCTGCTATCTGATGAAGGATTATGCATAATTATAGTTGGAGAAGAAGGATATGCTCAATTAAAATTATTAGCAGATAATATATTTGGAGAGGATAAATATATTGGTACGATTTCGTGGAGAAAATCTGATAATCAAGCAAATATTGGAGAATTTGCAAAAGTAACAGATTATATACTTATTTATAAGAAATCGAGTGGGAAATTAAATAAGTTACCACTAACCGACAAAGCTAGAAAAGAATATCGTTATTCAGATGAGAACGGTTATTTCAGACGACAAATTTTATTGCATAAGACTAGGGGTAAATATAATTATGAACTAACAACTCCTACAGGAAAAAAACTTTATGGCCCCTGGATGAAAGAGAAAGAAGAAATAGAACGGTTAGATAATTTAGGAAAGATATATTGGACACGAGGTGGGCAAGAACAACCATATGGTAAACTATATTTACAAGATTCGGAGGGGCAAATACCAAATGATTTTTGGGATAACTCATTTGGTACGAATCAACGTGGAGCTGAGGAGATTAGAGAGTTATTTCGTGGTGATAGGTTATTTGATTTTCCAAAACCTGAAAGACTTATTTATAATTTGATAAAGATTAGTAGTGAAGAAGGTGATCTTGTCCTTGACTTCTTTATGGGTTCGGGAACTACTGCAACAGTTGCTCACAAGATGAACCGTCAGTACATTGGTATTGAACAAATGGATTATATTGAAACAGTTTCTATAGAAAGATTAAAGAAAGTTATTGATGGAGAACAAGGTGGCATTTCTCAAGATGTTGCTTGGTCTGGCGGTGGTTCATTCATTTATGCTGAGTTAATGGACAAAAATGCGACCTTTATTGATGCTGTTCTTAACTCTAAACATTCTGATGAATTAAAGACTATCTTTGATGACATGAAATCCACACTTGATTTTGATTTCAGAGTGGATTTACAAGAAGTCGACCAATCTATCTGGGATGAAGATTTTGAAATGCAGAAAAAAATTCTTGTGAAAATTATTGACAAAAACCAGCTCTATCACAACTACTCTGAAATTGATGATGAAACTATCAAATCGCGATTATCTCAATCAGATTATGATTTCAATAAGAGTTTTTATGGGGAGAAATGATGGTTAGAAAAGCAAAGAAAAAAGAACTGATTTTTGAACTCTTCGATGAATTGAAACAGCTGGATATAGATATTTTGAACGAACAGCATGGTTGGGAATTACCACAGTATATTGTAGAAAATCTCAAGCATGAACCACGTTCTTATCAGAGTGAAGCTATTCGCTATTTTCACTACACTCAAGCATCAGATACTTTTACGTTTCGAAAGCCAAGACAACTCATGTTCAATATGGCAACTGGTTCGGGAAAGACTGATTTGATGGCTGGCTTAATCCTCTATCTCTATAAAGAAAAAGGGTATCAAAATTTTCTGTTTACAGTGAATACAAATGGTGTTCTGAGTAAGACCATTGATAATCTAACGAATGCTCAATCTACGAAGTTTCTTTTCAATTCCAACTTAGAAATTGATGGGGAACATATCTTTATCAACCAGATTTCAGGAAGATTTCCAGATTTTCCTAATAAAAATGTAATTAATATTAAGTTTGTTTCAATTCAAACATTGACAAATGATCTCTTCACACAGGCAGAAAATATCATGTCATTAACAGATTACCAGAAGACAAAAATGGTTATTCTGGCGGATGAAGCCCATCACTATTCTGCTTCTACGAAAAAGAAAAATAAAGCAGAATTGGAAAAAATCTCATGGGAAAAAAGCCTACTTTCTCTTCTTCACGCACATGCTGATAATCTCTTGCTAGAATTTACCGCAACACTTGATTTTGACGATGAGACCATTTATCAAAAATATCGAGATAAGATTATTTACCGTTATACCTTGGTTTCATACATCAAAGAGCGATATTCAAAAAATGTAAGACGCATTCAGACGGGGAATTCCAACGAAGATAATATGCTTAGTACCGTTCTTCTGAGTGAATATCGTCGCAAATTTGCTCTAGAAAAATTTGGGATTGAGATAAAACCAGTCATTCTTTTCAAATCACATAAAATTGATGCTTCCTATGAAGCAAACAATCTATTCAATGAGATGATTGATAGTCTGACTGTGGAAAGTTTAAGATCGTTCCTTATTTCACAATTGAAAAGTGTATCAGAGGAGCAAAGCCATACCCTACAGCTAGCTTATCAGTATTATCTCGAGAAGGATGACCTTTCAACTGTTGTACGAGAACTTAAGCGTGGTTTTTCACCAGCTAGAATTCTAAATGCAAATGATTCAGATAGTGGCTCAAAAGGGTTGCTAGAAACAGGACAGTACCAAGCCCTCAATTCGCTTGAATCGCCCAATAATCTGTACCGTGTAGTCTTTGCAGTAGCAAAATTAACAGAAGGTTGGGATGTCCTCAATCTTTACGATATCGTTCGTATTAGCAACTTGGGAAAAATGAATGATAAAAGAGATGCTAAATCAACCAATTCCGAGGCTCAGTTGATCGGACGTGGGGCGCGATACAATCCTTTCTCCTTAAATCAAAAGATTTCTTACCAAAGACGATTCGATGAATCAGATGAAACAGCAAGTCTTTTGTTGGAAACACTACACTACCATACCCTTAATGAACCGCAATACATCAAGAATTTGATGGCATCACTTGATAAGATGAATCTTGCGACTGGGACTGATGAAAAAAATCCTCCAATTGAAATCAAACTGAAACCCTCTTTCAAGAAAACCCAAATCTTTAAAACAGGTAAGCTTTACTATAATGAAACTGAGGAAATTCCTGACAGTCACTATGTGAATTTACGTGCATATGGTATTGAAATTTCTAAGCTAGCCAATGTAACCTATTTTAAATCCACCTATGAAACAGCTTACCTTTCAGCTGAAGCAATAGAGTTAAAAACGTCCCAATTGAGGGGAGTTGATATTCGTTATTTTAAAAAATCAATTAGCCGCTCTAACTTTTTCCGATTTGAAAATCTGAAAAGATATCTTCCAAATCTCAAGTCTATGGAAGATTTTTGGGGCGAAAATTGGCTAGATTTGCAAAATCTTACACTCTCTGTTACAACAGAAAAAGAAACCATTGTAGAAGATTTTTCCGCTATGGAAAAGCTGAAAATTGTTGATAACTTTTTTAACCTACTGGCTGCCCAAATAAAGGCAGGTTATCGCAAAGCAAGAGGTACGAACCGCTTTATCGGATATCCAATTACAGAATATCTCGTTGATTATCGCAAACGAATACCTAATTATGATACAGCTAAACAGAGTGGCTCCTTAATCGAACAAAAAGTAGCTAATATTAGTTTTGAAAAATTTGATTTTTTTGCTTACCAATCTGCTATAATCAATAGAAATGAAGAAAATCTAGTTAATGCTATCGCCAATCATATTGATGAACTAAGAGAACAATACGGTGATGTTTTCCTCATTCGAATGGACGAAAACATGCTAAAGGGGACAGATAAAGTTGAACGATTGAAATTGCACCAATTTGAAGAGAATCCACGGGAAATCAATTTTTCAGGATTTCAACCAGACTTTATCCTACTTCTTCAAAATAAGGATTACTATCTTCAAATCTTCATTGAACCCAAAGGTGAACAATTGGCAGAAAAAGATAGATGGAAGGAGGAACTTCTTTCATATATCAACGACCATCAAGAAGACTTGATTTTCGAAGATGAAATTGATGGAGTTATCATCAAAGGACTTAAATTCTATAATCAAGAAAATAGTAAACAAACACTCAATCAATTAGCACAGATAGCTCTTGAAAAACCACATTTTGGTGGAAATATTAGGCTGGACTTATTCTAAGTATCAAAAAGACGATTTCCGCTTGGATAATCGCCTTTTTTGCTATTTTATCTTGTAGTTGGTATAAGCTGGTATATATTCCCTAGAAAGTATGCTCTATCCCTTGTACCAACTGTAGTCCCCATTAATCGGTGTGTAGCTGTCATAGTCTTTCATCTGAATGGAAGTTCTATCTGCACTATCAAAAATCGTTCTTTCTGTTCTTTTGATTCCCTCTGAGTTTGGGACTGATCCAGCCTAGCATAGCAATAATACTTTATTTCCTTTCAGGATAAATAACTTAATCATTAATACAGCGGCTCCTTACTCAAGGATACCAAGAGAAAGCCAAAAAGCCTAGACTGACTAGACTTTTTGGATCTATAATATTTGTAGTGGGTAAATTCCCTATGGATATTATAGAGCCTCTTTTGTTGTAGAAAAAAGGTCCCATATAATCTATAATGAAAAGCGACCAAACCATCATTAGAAAGAGTTATATGGAACAACTAAATCTTATCACAAACTTACTCAGAATGAAAGACCAAAATATCGTTATCACTGATGAATATGGCCTAGGAACTCACTTAGAACTCCATGGCTACTTGGATTACATACCTCCTAAATGTCCTTCCTGCAAGGGAGAAATGGCTAAATACGACTTCCAGAAAACCTCTAAGATTCCCTACGTAGAAACAGCTGGTTTCCTACTGCTTATCCGTCTTCGAAAACGCTGGTTCAAGTGTAAAGAATGCGAGAAAATGGCTGTCGCCGAAACTCCTCTTGTCAAGAAGAACCACCAAATCTCTGTCGCAGTTAACCAGAAAATTGCCCAATTACTTATCGAGAACCAAGCAATGACACATATTGCTCCCAGATGTCATGTCCTGGGATGAGTATGCTTTTAAGAATAGGAAAATGAGCTTTATAGCTCAAGATTCCAATTCCCTAAATGTCATCGCCATCCTTGACGGAAGGACACAAGCAACCATCCGAAATCACTTCCTACGCTATCCTAGACAGGTTAGAAAACAGGTCAAAGTCATTACTATGGATATGTTTAGCCCCTACTACAAATTGGCTAAACAGCTTCGCTTTCTAATTTCTAGGCTCAGGCTGAAACAGTCTCCCAGACTGTTGCACTCCCTAATGCAAAAATAGTACTCGACCGCTTCCATATTGTACAACATCTCAGCCGTGCTATGATATGAGTCGTGTATGTGTCCAAATCATGAATCAATTTGAGCGAAAATCCCATGAACACAAGGCCATCAAGCGTTATTGGAAGCTCATTCAACAGGATAGCCGTAAACTCAGCGATAAGTGATTCTATCGCCCTACTTTTCGGTTGCACTTAACCAATAAAGAAATTCTAGACAAGCTGTTAAGCTATTCAGAAGAATTAAAACACCACTATAAGCTCTAATCAGCTCTTACTTTTTCACTTTCAGAACAAGGACTCTGACAAATTTTTTGGACTCATTGAGGACAATCTAAGGCAGGTTCATCCTCTTTTTCAGACTGTCTTTAAAACCTTCCTCAAGGATAAAGAAAAGATTGTCAACGCCCTTCAACTACCCTATTCCAACGCAAAGTTGGAAGCAACTAATAATCTCATCAAACTTATCAAACGAAATGCCTTTGGTTTCAGGAACTTTGAAAACTTAAAAAAGCGAGTTTTCATCACTCTGAACATACAAAAAGAGAGAACCAAACTGGTCCTCTCTAGATGTTCGCTTTTCATCTACCCACTACAGTTGACAAAGAACCTTAAAAAATAAGACAGTAACCTCAGAATAGCTACTGTCTTATCTCTTTTTTTACTTAAAGCCTTAATAGACTTGACAAATGGTAGAAAAGATCCTTTTAAGGAAGATATGTTCATTGCAAACAAATCATATCAATTAGAAAGCTTAGTCTTCTTTCTTCTTACGAGCCACAAGACCAAATCCACTCAATACTCCGAGAAGTCCAAGTGCTGCTAGGCTAGCATTGTCTTCTGTACCTGTATTTGGAAGTTCATGTTGGCCATCCATATATTGAGGTGTAGAAGGTGCTGCTGGTTGAACTGGAGTTGGGGTTGGTTGTGGTACTGGAACGTAGTTGATTGGTGTGTCCTTAGTTGGATCGCTTGGTATGTTTGGTACTTCGTATCCTTTAGTTGGATCATTTGGATCAACTGGTTTCAGTGGGTTTCCGTTTGGATCTACCGGAGTGAATCCTGGGACGTAAGGTACGTGTGGTTTATCACTTCCTGGTTTTGTCGGATCTTTCGGATCGTTTGGATATGGAATTGGATTTGTTGGTGTTCCTGGGATATTTGGTACCCATGATCCTAACTTATCGTAAACAACTGTTTCGTTGATATCTTTGATTGTATCCGGTGTTACTTTAATATCTTTAGTTGATGATTCTAAATCACCAGCTTTAGCGATGTATCCTTTAACTACTGGTACTGGGTATCCGTTGAAGATATCGTCGTTACGATCTGTTGTCCATTCTACATATGTGATTTCTCCTGTTACTAAGTTAACTTTAGCATCACGAGTGAATTTAATTGTTTCAACACGAGTTTCAGATACTTCTTTTCCGTCACGATCTACATACTTGATAGTACGTGTAGCTGATTTCTCAGTTACAAGATCTTTCACAGTACTTGGCCATACTGGGCTGTTTGGATCGTTAGGGAATACTGGTTTACCTGGTTCTGGTGTAGATGGCGTTACTGGAGTTCCATCTGGGTTTTTCGGTAAGTTTGGATCATTTGGATCTACTGGTTTACCTGGTGTAACTGGAATGATTCTTTCAGCTACTGTTACATTGAAGATTTGATCTACAGATTTATCTTTATCAAATACTCTGTCTGTATCTTTAGATGGGAAGTCGTTCTTAACTACTCTATATCCAGCTTTTTCAAGTTTTTCAATAGTCTTAGTTACTTCATCAACTTTAGACTTAGTGAAGTTAGCTCCTGAATCACCTTCATCTACTACTGGAGTTGATACTACTTTACCATTTTCAGTTACGAAGTTTGTGATAGCTTTTTGCTTATCAGTTACATAACTGATTGGTGTATCCTGAGTTGGATCGTTTGGAATTGGTGGTGGGTTGTATCCCTTGCTTGGATCGCTCGGATCTTTCGGTGTCAACGGTGTTGTGCCATCTGGGCCTACTGGTGTAGTTCCTGGTACATGTGGAATCAATGGAAGATCNGTACCTGGTTTCGTTGGATCTGTTGGATCGTTTGGATATGGAAGGTTTGGTACTTTTGGAAGTCCGTCTGGTACATTTGGTACGTATGAACCGAGCTTCTTGTATTGTACAACTTCTTCGCTATCCTTATCATCAGGAGTCACTGTCTTCGCTGCTACATTCGCCTTATCTGCCACGAATCCAGTTACGACTGGTGTGTCTTCTTGGGCCAATTCTTTCGTAGCTGGTGTCCATGCACCGAAGGTTTCAACGCCAGTTACACGATTGCGTTCACCTGTACGTGTGAAGGTTGCTTCTTGAGTCACAGGAGCTTTCAGAGCTGGACGACCGGCTGTCTCACCATCTGCGTATTCGTACTTGATCGTACGAGTTACTTTGCTATTCAATTTAGCTGGGTCTGTTACTGGCTCTTTACCTTGACGAAGAGTAACCACGAATTGTTGGTCCGTCTTATTATCATTGTCAAAGTTCTTAGGTCCTGCGAACTCATCGTTCACCACTTCGTAACCCTTGTCTGTCAATTCTTTCAGACGGGCTGCGTAGTTGGTAGTTCCGATTGGCTCACCTGACTTACCGCTTTCAACGACCTTACCAAGTTCCTTGTTGTTATCGTCTTGGTCTACGAAGGTAATAATCGCTTTTTGACCATCTTTCACATAACTGATTGGTGTATCCTGAGTTGGATCGTTTGGAATTGGTGGTGGGTTGTAACCCTTGCTTGGATCGCTCGGATCTTTCGGTGTCAATGGTGTTGTGCCATCTGGGCCTACTGGTGTAGTTCCTGGTACATGTGGAATCAATGGAAGATCAGTACCTGGTTTCGTTGGATCTGTTGGATCGTTTGGATATGGAAGGTTTGGTACTTTTGGAAGTCCGTCTGGTACATTTGGTACGTATGAACCGAGCTTCTTGTATTGTACAACTTCTTCGCTATCCTTATCATCAGGAGTCACTGTCTTCGCTGCTACATTCGCCTTATCTGCCACGAATCCAGTTACGACTGGTGTGTCTTCTTGGGCCAATTCTTTCGTAGCTGGTGTCCATGCNCCGAAGGTTTCAACGCCAGTTACACGATTGCGTTCACCTGTACGTGTGAAGGTTGCTTCTTGAGTCACAGGAGCTTTCAGAGCTGGACGACCGGCTGTCTCACCATCTGCGTATTCGTACTTGATCGTACGAGTTACTTTGCTATTCAATTTAGCTGGGTCTGTTACTGGCTCTTTACCTTGACGGTAAACGTAGGTTACTGTACCGTTGTTACCCCAGTCAGCCAGACTTCCTGAAGGTGGCAAACTACCCTTTTTCAACCCAACAAAGTCATAGTTTGGGATTGATTTTTGTTCAGTGGTATAAGTTTTACCTTTGAAGGCACCTTGTGGATAGGTTACTGAGCCCTCAGCAATTTCTCGACCTTGCTCATCTTCATAACGTACGCCAACAGAAGCACCTTGGTAGAAATCAAAACTTTCAATCTTAAACTGTTGCAAGTTCTTGTTGCCACCAGTCGAAGCTGTAACCACCATAGACATCAGTTCTTCTGGAGAGTTGACCGTCTTCTTCCATTGTTTTTCACCGAGATTACTTCTATAAGTAACTGTCAATTCCTTGGTTGCACCATCATACTGGATAGTAAAGTCATGGAATTTACCGTCTATGTCACTTGAGTCCAAAGGTTGGGCGCTACCAGCGTCTGTCTCAGCCCACCAACGATCATATTCGCCATTTTGTCCTTTAATTTTTTTAAAAGTGGTATTTACCCAGGAACCGAACTGTCCTAGATTAGGGTCTTCAGCCCAACCATATTCGAAGAAAGTCGCGTCGTTAGTATCAAAACGTCCTCCTTTTGGTGGCACGTAGAGATTCCGGTAAGTATCCAATTTGAAACCAGTTGCGTTACGCAAACCACCGATACCAAGGTTACCACCGGAGGCACCTAGATCTGTTATATTCCCTGTATGGAAGGCAAAACCGATACCATCGGCACCACCTTTAGCTTGTGTCTTGTCACCAAGGTTAACCGCACCAATCAGCTTGAAGCTTTGGTTCATATTAATCTTACTATTCAGACTGAAATTACCTCCCTTAGAGGTTTCATCTGGAGTAAGGGTTACAATACCATCATGTTGGTTATAGGTAGCTGAGCCATTCAATTTGAAATAGTCAAGGAAATTTTCTTTTGTTACAGTTACCTTCCCTGTTTGTGATGCAGACGAACGGAAGCCACTTTCTCCTGCTTTACGGAAACCAGAATAACCTTTATCCACTTCGCGTTGGGCAGCAGCCAATGTGGAATTTACTTTGCTTCGTGCTATTTCATTTGGTGTTTTGCTAGCTGTTGCCAAACTAGCTGCTTGGCTAGCTGCTTTTTCAACTGATACCTTAGGTTCTACAGCAGCAGTTTCATCTGCAGCTGCTTCAGATGAAACTGCAGTTGACTCCGCAGTAGCTGAAGTAGCTGGGCTAACTAGAGCCTCAGACTGAGTTGCAGGAACAGCTGATTGACTAGTCGCTACTGAAGCTTTAGATACTTGCGAAGTAGCTTCTGATTTAACATTCTTGTCTTCTACTTTGCTAGATAAATCTTCTGCAGAGGTAGAAGATACTGTAGATGTAGCACTTGAAACTGCATTGCTTTCAGCAACAGTTGTTACGGTTGAATCCTTACCTACGGCCGACTCAGAATCATCCATTCTCGAATTTTTCCCTGAATCTGGCACAGAGGTCGTTTTCTCCGTAGAGGTACTTGAAGAATCTGCCGTAGCTAGCATATCGGCTGAGACAACATTCCCCCCAAAGAACATGAATGCTGCGACTGCTACAGAAGCCACACCTGCACTAAACTTACGCACTGAATATCGAAGTCGCTTTTCAGTGCTTGCTCTGCGTAACCTGCGTCGTGCATTTTTATCCATAAATATTTCTCCTTTTTTAAAAATATGAGTCAACTAGCTATTTGCAATATTCTAACTATTCGATATTTAAAACATATGCAATATGCAGTTGTTGATTATAATGTTAAACTTTCAACACTATATCACAGCTATAGTATCCTTTTTTCTCCATTTTGTCAAGATTTTTTACCATTTCATTTCCAGATGTAACAAAAATGTAACATTGTGTTGCAAACTTCTAAATGCATAATTTTCATTTATCCAAAAATGACCTGTCTACTTCTTGCTACAAAAATCGAAAAGAAGCGACCTTCCGAAGCGAAAGGAAGCCCAGTCCAGCCACTGGTTAAAGCACTTAACTCTAACGCTCTTCCCACTTTTGTATACGATAAATAAGAGGGATTTATAATGTTAGAAGATACTCGTCAAAAAATCATTAATACTTTTTTGAATTAGCCTTAGAACATCCTGATAAAACAACCTTTATTGTATCAGAAATTGCCCGCCAAGCTGGACTCACGCATCAAGCCATTTATCGAAAACATTTTAGAAATTTTCAAAAAATTATTGACCATATACATGCTATGATTGATGAGCAAATTCACCAAGTTTATAGTAATTATGATATGGTTAAAGATGCTAATCCCTTTGATTACGTAGTCGATAATGTTCTTTCTGCTATTTATGAGGGAATAAGGTAGATTGCTTGTCTATATACTTCTGCAATTGCTCCTTCTTTTGAACAATTTATGTCTCCACCTATATCAAACAGGGGATGGAAAATGTGCACCCTCAAAGTAAAGAATTTCACTTACCCGACGATATCTTAACCCAATTAATCGTTGAACAAACGATGGTCATTATCAAAAATTGGACTACTCAAGAAAATCCCACTCCACCTTATGAATTTAAAGTCGAGTTTTAAGACTCCCCATTTATAAAATTAAGCTAGACAGAAAAAGCCATCTATGTTAGGCTCAGATAAACTACCACATTTGTCTGAAAGGAACTAACATAAATGACCTATACTCATCTTACCACAAACGAACTTGTAATGATAGAGGCTCACTATCAAGAAAACATAAAAGTTTCAGATATTGCGAACGCACTAGAAAGATCAAAACAGACAATCTACACTGTCACCAACTATCTGAAAGAGGGGTACTCTGCTTATGATTACATAACCGATATAAAGTCAATAAGAAACGCTGTAGCATGAAAAAAACAAGCCTTTCGCAATCATCCAAACCCATTTAGAACAAAATTGGAGCCTTGATGTCATTAAAGGAACTTATCTAAATAGGGGGTTTCTTGTTCTATGAGAACTCTCTATCAACTAACAGACCGTGGTATTTTAAACCGTCCTCAATTTCCTTTTTCAACGTTGGTGTCAAACGAGACTTCCGACCTTTTTGCTTAGCCCTGTGGTCGTACTCTTCCTGTGCTAGGGCTGCGGAGTAACCATTTTGGCATCGTCTTAACTCTCTTGAAATGGTAGACTTATGGACGCCAAGTTTATTTGCAATTTGGCAAGGTTTCAAACCTAATTCCAAGTAGGTTTCTCTCTTTATTCGGTCGGTTATGGTAAGATGGAAGTAGCTCATAGTTTTTCCTCGGGATTCTGTTTGTGTGGTTACTTACAGTTTACACCAATGAAACGCTATGAGTTTTTTTGTGACACTATATTTTACAATTTATTAGATATAAAAGTTCCATAAAATCTATAATGAAAAGTGACTAAACAACTCATTAGAAAGAATCACATGGAACAATTACATTTTCAACTGTCATTCGAAAACTCAATGACTTCCACTTTAAGCATGATTTTTCGCATCTTCCTGAGATTATATCCTGGGATGTTGAAGATGAGTTTCATTGCGCAAGATTTTGACAAGCTCGATATCATCACTGTCCCTGAGGAAAGAACACAAGCTGTCATCCGAAATCACTTTCTTCGCTACAATCGAGCTGTTCGTTGTCAGGTGAAAATCATTACTATGGGTATGTTTAGTCCTTATTATGACTTAGCTAAACAGCTTTTCCGTGTGCTAAAATCGTTCTCGATCGTTTTTACCCTTCGTTATTATATTTCTGAACTCAGGCTGAAACAGTCCACTGGACTGTTTTACTCCAACACTTAAGCCGTGCTATAAGTCGTTTGCGTGTCCAAATCATGAATCAGTTTGAGCGAAAGTCCCATGAATAAGGCCATCAAACGTTACTGGAAGCTCATTCAACAGGATAGCCGTAAACTCAGCGATAAACGTTTTTATCGCTCTGAACATCAAAAAAGAAAGGACGAATTTCGTCCTTTCTCGAGCTTAGCTTTTCTTCAACCTACTACAGTTGACAAAGAGCCACTTTCTTTGCTTATTCTACTGTTACTGACTTAGCAAGGTTACGTGGTTTGTCCACATCAAGGCCACGGTGGAGTGTTGCAAAGTAAGCGACCAATTGCGTTGGTACGACCATTGAGATTGGTGAGAGGTAAGGGTGTACGGTCGTAAGGACGATATCGTCTGTGTCTTTAGCAACATTTTCTTCTGCGATAGTGAGAACCTTGGCACCACGGGCTGCGACCTCTTGGATATTTCCACGAGTATGGTTGGCAAGGACTGGATCTGACAAGAGGGCCAAGACAGGCGTCCCTTCTTCAATCAAGGCAATGGTTCCGTGCTTGAGTTCTCCTGCCGCAAAGCCTTCACATTGGATGTAAGAAATCTCTTTGAGCTTGAGACTTGCTTCCATGGCTACGTAGTAATCTTGACCACGTCCAATGTAAAAGGCATTGCGAGTTGTTTCAAGAAGGTCACGAACTTTAGCATCGATCGTTTCTTTTTCTGAAAGGGTTGATTCGATAGACTGAGCCACGATTGACAATTCATGAACCAGGTCAAAAGCTTGCGCTTTGGCATTGCCGTTTGCTTCTCCAACTGCTTTTGCAAGGAAGGCAAGAGCTGCGATTTGTGCTGTGTAGGCCTTGGTTGATGCCACAGCAATTTCAGGACCCGCGTGAAGAAGCATAGTATGGTTGGCTTCACGAGAAAGAGTTGAACCTGGCACGTTTGTCACTGTCAAACTCGGAATCCCCATTTCATTGGCCTTGACCAAAACTTGACGACTGTCAGCTGTTTCACCAGACTGGCTGATAAAGATAAAGAGTGGTTTCTTGCTGAGAAGGGGCATACCGTAGCCCCACTCAGATGAAATTCCAAGTTCAACAGGTGTATCTGTCAATTCTTCCAGCATCTTCTTAGAAGCAAATCCTGCGTGGTAAGATGTCCCAGCTGCAAGAATGTAAATACGGTCTGCGTCTTGAACAGCCTTGATGATAGCTGGGTCAACGACTACTTGACCAGCCTCATCTGTGTAGGCTTGGATAAGTTTACGCATCACCGTTGGTTGCTCATCTATTTCCTTGAGCATGTAGTAAGGATAAGTTCCCTTACCGATATCAGACAAGTCAAGTTCAGCAGTGTAGCTAGCACGCTCACGACGATTGCCATCATAGTCCTGAACTTCAACGCTATCAGCTTTCACGATAACCAACTCTTGGTCATGGATTTCCATGTATTGGTTGGTTTCACGAATCATAGCCATAGCATCTGAGCAGACCATGTTGTAGCCTTCTCCAAGACCAATCAAAAGTGGTGATTTGTTCTTAGCGACATAGATGACTTCAGGATCTTGTGAATCAATCAAGGCAAAGGCATAAGACCCACGGATGATGTGAAGGGCTTTTTTGAAGGCTTCAAGAACTGAAAGACCATCTTCTTCTGCAAATTTCCCAATCAAGTGAACGGCGATTTCCGTATCTGTTTGCCCCTTGAAGTGGTGACCTGCAAGGTATTCTTTCTTGATTTCAAGGTAGTTTTCAATCACCCCATTGTGCACCAAGACAAAACGTCCTGTCTCAGAGCGGTGTGGGTGAGCATTGTCTTCCGTTGGTTTCCCGTGAGTCGCCCAACGCGTATGTCCGATACCTGTTGTTCCCTCAACACCGGCTGTCTTAGCAGACAATTCTGCGATACGACCGACAGTCTTGACTAGATGATTTTCAGCACCACCTAGGACAAAAATCCCCGCAGAATCATAACCACGGTATTCAAGCTTTTCAAGCCCTTGAATCAAAATATCAGTTGCATTTGTGTTTCCAACAACACCAACAATTCCACACATAGTATATACGACACAGACCAGCTGTGCTTTCTCCTTAAATTGGTATAGTCTAATTCTCGCTTTACGGAATCAGCAAAAACAGTATATACTTGTTTTTCTTACTTGTCAAGGATAAAAATTGGTATAGTTTTTCTAGATGATATTTTATCAGAATTTCACTTAATACCTGACAAGTCAGCATCAATTACTTATAATAAAAAGAGGAGGTATTTGCCATGTGGTTTTTCTTCGCACTTTTATCAGCTGTCTTTGCAGCCTTAACGTCAATTTTAGCCAAAATTGGGATTGAGGGAGTTCCATCCAATCTAGCAACCGCTATTCGTACAGTCGTCGTCATTCTTATGGCCTGGGCCATGGTTTTCTTAACCAATAGTCAGACCGAAATTGTCAATATCAGTAGAAAAAGTTGGCTCTTTCTCATCTTATCTGGCTTGGCCACTGGCGCCTCCTGGCTCTGCTACTACAAGGCACTACAGATGGGCAATGCGACTGAGGTATCTGCTGTCGATAAATTCAGTCTCGTCATTACCCTCGTTCTAGCCTTTTTCTTCCTACAAGATATCCTGACGTTTAAAACAATTATTGGCTGTATCCTGATTACGATTGGGACCTTGGTGATGATATTGTAATAAAAAGTGAGATGAACGCCATCTCACTCTTTTTATTCTTAAAATCCATTATTATCACTTAGTTCCTTGAACCAGTGGCCTGATTTCTTCAGGCGACGTTCCTGTGTTTCCAAGTCAAGTTCAATCAAACCATAACGATTTTTATAGCTGTTGAGCCATGACCAGCAGTCGATAAAGGTCCAAATCAAGTAGCCCTTACAGTTGGCCCCGTCTTCAATGGCACGGTGAAGTTCACGCAGATGCCCTTTGACAAAGTCGATACGATAGTCGTCCTGAATCATCCCATCTTGACGGAATTTTTCTTCACCTTCAACACCCATGCCATTCTCTGTCAGCATCCACTCAATATTACCATAATTTTCCTTGATATTTTGAGCGATATCATAAATCCCCTGCTCGTAGATTTCCCAACCGCGGTGAGGATTGATTTTACGGCCCGGCATGACGTAAGGTTCGTAGAAATGCTCTGGCAAAAGCGGGCTATCAGGATGTTTAGCAAAACGTGGCGCCATGACACGCAAAGGTTGGTAGTAGTTGACCCCAAGGAAGTCCACAGTATGATCGCGAATAAGCTCCAACTCCTCTGCTGTGTAGTCTGGCAGCAAATCATGCTCAGACAAGATTTCTACCAACTCCTGTGGATAAGCCCCCAAGACAGACGGATCTAGGAAAGATTGGGCTTGGAAGAGGTCGGCAATGCGAGCAGCCTTGACATCAGCAGGATGCTGGCTACGTGGATAAGCCGGTGTCAAGTTAAGGACAATCCCAATCTTAGCATCAGGCAAAACTTCATGACAGACCTTAACCGCAAGACTGCTAGCCAGTTGCGTATGATAAGCAACCTTAACCGCCGCTTTGGCATCTACCTTGTGAGGATAGTGGGCATCGTAAAAATAGCCAAATTCTACGGGGACAATGGGCTCGTTAAAGGTGATCCATTGGTCCACCAAGTCACCATAAGTCTCAAAACAAAAACGAGCATAGTCTTCATAAGCCTTGACGGTTGTCTTATTTTCCCAACCATCCCCATCTTCTTGGAGGGCAAAAGACAGGTCAAAGTGATAGAGATTGACTAAGAGACGAATCCCCTTGGCCTTAATCGCTTCAAAGACCTGACGGTAGAAAACCACCCCTTGCGGATTGACCTCTCCACGCCCCTGTGGGAAAATACGAGACCACTGGATAGAAGTTCGGAAGGCTGTATGCCCAGTCTCTACCAAAAGCTCAATATCCTTTTCCCAGTTTTCATAGAAAGTTGATGTTTTGTCAGGTCCAATTCCATTGTAGTAGCGATTTGGCTCTACTTTGAACCAATAATCCCAGAGATTGTCTCCCTTGCCGTCACCAGGTACACGACCTTCTGTCTGTGGTCCAGAAGTAGAGGAACCCCAGACAAAATCCTTTGGAAATTTTAACATTATTATACCTCTTAACTTGATTATGTATTTATTCACTCTCATTATATAGAAAAAACAAGGTAAAAACTAGTTACATTTTTGCCTTGTTTTTCTTCTGATTATAGTTTTTATTTCTTGCTTAGGATTTCAAGGGTTTCGAGCAAGTTGTCTGCGTGAACTTCAATGGTGTCACCAGTTGCCTTGATCTTAACTTCGACAATACCATCAGCCGCTTTCTTCCCAACAGTGATACGGATTGGAAGACCAATCAAGTCACTATCGCTAAACTTCACTCCGACACGCTCGTTACGGTCATCTGTCAAGACTTCGTAACCAGCTTCCATCAAGTTGACTTCCAATTTTTCTGTCAAGGCTTGCGCTTCTTCATCTTTAACATTGACAGTAATCAAATGCACATCAAATGGTGCCAATTCTTTAGGGAAGTTAACTCCCCAAGCGTAACGGTATTCACCTTTTGGCGTTTTGTTGACAAAGAGGCGAGCGTGTTGCTCTATAACGGCTGAGAGAAGACGGCTAACACCGATACCGTAACAACCCATGATGATTGGCACAGCACGACCATTCTCGTCCAAGACATCTGCACCCATGCTTGCTGAGTAGCGAGTTCCGAGTTTGAAAATATGACCGATCTCGATACCACGCGCGAAGTTTAGAACACCTTGTCCGTCCGGTGAAATTTCACCCTCACGAACTTCGCGGATATCCACGTATTCTGCAGTAAAATCACGACCTGGGTTCACACCAGTCAAGTGGTAGCCATCTTCGTTAGCACCCACAACAGCATTGCGAACATCTTGCACCTTACGGTCTGCAATGATTTTCACATTCTCTGGCAAACCAACTGGACCAAGCGAACCAAAGCCTGCTGGGATAACATTTGCTACTTCTTCTTCGCTCGCAACATCAAAGAAATCTGCTCCCAAGTGGTTTTTCAACTTGACTTCATTGAGTTGGTCATTTCCAACTAGAAGGGCTGCAACAAGCTCTCCATCTGCCATGTAGAAGAGAGTTTTAATCGTTTGCTCTTCTGGCACGTTAAGGAAGGCTGCAACTTCATCGATGGATTTAACACCTGGAGTTTCCACTCGAGTCACTTCTTCTTCCGCAACGACACGGTTGCTTGGTTTGTACTCGTTTGTTGCCATTTCTAAGTTAGCTGCATAGCTAGACTCACTTGAGTAGGCAATGGTGTCTTCACCAGAAACCATCCATTTGAGCAATTCTGCCTTGATTTCTTCTTGCACTTCTGCAGGAATTTCATCAAATGAGGCAACTGACTTGTCTAAGACAACCCAGCGGTCGAGGTCTGTACGGGCTGGTGTAATGGCCATAAATTCTTGGCTATCCTTACCACCCATAGCGCCACCGTCACCTATGATGGCCTTGAAGTCCAAGCCACTACGAGTGAAAATACGTTCGTAGGCCGCTTTGTACTCGTCATAAGTCACATCCAAACTATCGTAATTAGCATGGAAACTATAGCCGTCTTTCATGATAAATTCACGCGTACGGAGAAGTCCGTTACGTGGACGTTTTTCATCACGGTACTTAGGCTGAATTTGGTAAAGATTAAGTGGCAATTGCTTGTAAGACTTGACAGAGTCACGAACAATAGCTGTAAAAGTTTCTTCGTGAGTTGGACCTAGGATAAAGTCTGACTTTTCACGGTTTTTCAGTTTATAAAGGTCTTCACCATAGGTTTCATAACGACCAGATTCACGCCAAAGATCAGCACTGAGAAGGGCAGGAGCCAACATCTCCACCGCACCAATCTTATCAAACTCTTGGCGCATGATATTCTTAGCCTTTTCAATCACACGATTAGCAAGTGGTAGGTAAGAATAAACACCAGCAGAAACTTGACGAACATAACCAGCACGCAACATAAGGGCGTGGCTGATAACTTGAGCATCGCTTGGCATTTCGCGAAGCGTAGGGATTAGCATTTTACTTTGTTTCATAATATTCCTCGATTATCTAAAAGAAGAGTCGCATAATGTCATTCCAGGTCACAGCTAGCATCAAGACAACCATGATAACTACACCAGCCATGGTGACATAGGTTTCAATTTCTTGTTTAAGGGGTTTCCGGCGGATAGCCTCTAAGATATTGAGCACAATCTTTCCACCATCCAAAGCCGGGATCGGAATCAAGTTAAAAATTCCAATATTGATGGAAATCATGGCTAGGAAGTAGAGGACATTCTCAATACCATTTTTAGCAGCATCGCTACTTGCCTTAAAGATGGCAACGGGACCACCGAGTTTGTTCAAGTCTGGATGGAAAATCAAGTTTTTCAGAGCCGAAAGAATACGGAGCCCTGAGTCAGCAGCGGTTGTAAAGCCACCAACAAACATGGACAGAAAGTCTGACTTGACTCCCGGTTGAACCCCGAGAATGTAACGTCCTTGATTCTCTTCTGGCGTCACAGTTACTTGTTTTTCGCTACCATTTTCAGAAATGGTCACATCCAAGGTCGGAGCGGTCTTGTCCTTGGTATCTGCTTCCACAGCCTGGGTTAAGTCTTGCCAATTTTTAACCTCATGCGAGCCGACCTTAGTAATTTGAGCTGTCTCAGCTACACCCACCTTAGCCAAAGCTCCCTCTGGCATGACGTGAAAGAGGTTTGTCTGAGTATCTCTAACACCGCCCTGCAAAAAGATCAAGATCCAAAAAACAACAACACCTAAGATAAAGTTATTCATAGGACCTGCAAAGTTGGTGATGAGCTTGCCCCAGATAGAAGCATTTTGATACTGTACATCCAGAGGAGCGATGCGCACTTCGGTTCCATCTTCTTCAACAACCGTTGCATCATGATCCACTGCAAAAGTCTTTTCTTCTTCCAGGACCAACCCCTTGATAAAGAGCTTTTCTTCAAAGTCAAACTGAGTTACCTGCATAGGAAGAGCCGTTTGATCCAGTTTCTTTCCTGAGAGGTTGATCCGTTTGACCTTACCATCGTCGGCAAGTGTTAAACTGACCGGGGTTCCTGTTTTGATCTCTGTCGCATCATCACCCCAACCAGCCATACGAACATACCCTCCTAAAGGAAGGATCCGAATGGTATAAGCAGTGCCGTCCTTACCGATATGGGCAAAAATCTTGGGGCCCATACCAATAGCAAATTCACGAACTAGAATGCCTGATTTCTTGGCAAAGTAAAAATGTCCAAACTCATGCACCACCACTATAATCCCAAAAACGAGGATAAAGGTTAGCAATCCAATCATTCAATCTTCCTTTCTTTAAAACAGGCCAAATAAGTGCATCATTGGAAACACAACCAACATGCTGTCAAAGCGATCTAATACACCGCCATGTCCAGGGATAAATTTTCCAGAATCCTTGACACCGAAATGGCGTTTCATGGCACTCTCAATCAAGTCACCAAACTGGCCTGCCACACTGAAGAATGCGGCAAAAAGACTCATCCTATAAATTCCATAGGGAAGAGCAACTGTACTGTCCACTAGCATGAAGAGTACTGTTATCAGTACAGCACCTAGAATCCCCCCAACAAAGCCCTCAATACTCTTATTAGGAGAAACTCTCGGGGCTAACTTATGCTTGCCAAAATTCACCCCCGTCAGATAAGCTGCACTATCTGTTGCCCAAACGATAAAGAGAGCCAGAAGAACCTTATCAAATCCAGCTATACGAGCGTCTAGTAAGGCATTGAAGCCAAAACCAACATAGAAACTCACAGCAATCGGAAAGGCAGCATCTTCAATCGTATAGTTTTTACTGAAAACAGTCGTTCCTAACATAATTGTAATCAAAACACTGTAGGCAACTACATTGCCATCAACCGGCAAAAAAGTTAGGTAATTTTCTAAGGGGATTGTGAGTTCAAAGGTTGCAAGGAGGGTCAAGGTGCCCTCAATGGTCATAGTCTTTAGTCCCTTCATATGCAGAAGCTCATGAACAGCCAGCATAGCTATCAAGCCAATTCCTATCTGCAACAAGAGCCCACCAACAAACAAGACGGGAAGGAAGATAAGCAGAGCCAGTCCAGCAAACAGTGTTCTCTCTTGTAAATCCTTGGTCATATTTTCTCCTAAACTCCTCCAAATCGGCGTTGTCGACGATTGTAGGCAAGAATTGCTTCCTGCAAGGCTGCCTCGTCAAAATCAGGCCACAGGGTATCCGTAAAATAGAGCTCACTATACGCCCCCTGCCATGGAAGGAAATTGCTCAAGCGTAATTCTCCACTTGTACGAATAATCAAGTCCGGATCTCGCACATCCTTAGGCAAATGTTGGGTGAAGAGATAGTTGCCAATCAATTCCTCTGTGATATCACCCGGTTTGATTTTCGCATCTAAAACATCCTGAGAAATCAGCTTAACAGTCTGCGTAATTTCAGCACGACCACCGTAGTTAAGCGCAAAATTGAGAATCAAGCCCGTATTGTTCTTGGTCAATTCCTCTGCTTTTTTCAAAGCTTCAAAAGTCGGCTTAGGCAAACGGTCTGTCTCTCCAATCATCTGAATCTTAACGTTATTTGCGTGCAATTCAGGGACGTAGTTATCATAAAATTCGACTGGCAAGTTCATGATAAACTTGACTTCTTGATCTGGGCGTGTCCAATTTTCCGTTGAAAAGGCATAAACCGTGATGACCTTAACGCCCAGTTTGTTGGCTGCCTTGGTCACCTTTTGGAGGGATTCCATCCCTGCCTTGTGTCCGAAAACCCGTGGTTGCATGCGTCTCTTAGCCCAGCGGCCATTCCCATCCATGATGATGCCAATATGATTAGGAACCTGTCTTGGAACCTCTACTTCTGCAGCTTTATCTTTCTTAAAAAATCCAAACATGATCTTATTCCTATTCAAAAATCTATCGTTTTATTATACCATACTTCCCTATTTTCTTCTATTGCTAAGTTACTATCATTACTTGTAAGTAACAAAAAATAAGCCGCCTGATTGGGCGACTTTATTTTATAGGGAGATTATTATGAAAAAGTTTTAGGAGTTTAAGTTAAGTTTCTCTTAACTTATGGACTTAGTATACCGTTCCTAACTTAAACTTTTCTTAAGTTTTTTGAAAAAGTAAGATTTTCCCATTTTTCTTGCCAATTTTTCTTGGACAGGCGTTCTTGATAGAGCTCCATCCGGTCCTCATTCTCTAAAAAATGAGGAGTTGGGAAAACTTGGAAGTTCATAATATCCTCTAAACCATAAGGCGCAAAGAGCTCTAAAGTTGCGTCGGCATGCAAGCGAAGGCCTACCGCCGTGCAGCGCTCGGGATACTTACTCATAGCATCACGAGAACTTGTATAGGGTGAAGTGTGAGGACTGTGCTGATGCATATAGACCTGATTTTTCAACTCCCACTGGTACTGAGGAAAATCTTCTCTCAGCTTTTTCTCTAGGGATACTGTTTCCTCATAAGAAACATCTGGATCAAAGAAAATCACATCCACATCTGTTTCACGGTCAAAAGGCGATTTGTCTGACAAGAGATTCCAGATGAAATTCCTGACAGACCCTGCTGCCAACCAGGAGTCTTTCAGGCCAAGATCTTGGATGATAGTCAGAATGGTCATCATATCTGGATTTTTTCTAAAAATCTCTAGAATATCTTGCTCATTTTTCATTGTATTCATACCCTAAATGCTCATATGCCTTAGCAGTTGCCACCCGTCCAGAACGAGTTCGCATGATGAAACCTTTCTGAATCAGGTAGGGTTCGTACATGTCCTCCACCGTCTCGCGCTCCTCGGCAATATTAACAGAAAGGGTTCCCAGCCCGACTGGACCACCACCGTACATCTCAATCATGGTACGAAGGATTTTCTGGTCCACATAGTCTAACCCCTCATGGTCTACATCAAGCATAGTCAAGGCCTTATCCGTAATGATATCATCGATTAAGCCATCCCCCATTATCTGGGCAAAGTCGCGCACGCGCTTAAGGAGACGATTGGCAATACGAGGAGTTCCCCGACTGCGTAAGGCCAGCTCAGCAGCTGCTTCATGAGTAATTTCCATCTCAAAAATATCTGCCGTCCGCTCGACAACTTCCGTCAAGTCAGCATGGGCATAATACTCCATGTGACCTGTAATTCCAAAACGTGCCCGTAGTGGATTTGAGAGCATACCCGCACGGGTCGTCGCACCAATCAAGGTAAAAGGTGGTAACTCCAAATGAACACTGCGACTACCTTCACCAGCACCAATCATGATATCAATGTAGAAGTCCTCCATGGCACTATAAAGCACCTCTTCCACCGACATGGGCAAGCGATGAATTTCGTCAATAAAGAGGACATCTCCAGGTTCCAAATCATTCAAAATCGCTACCAAGTCACCCGCTTTTTCAATGACAGGACCTGACGTTTGCTTGAGATTGACTCCCAGTTCATTAGCAATGACAAAAGCCATGGTTGTTTTCCCAAGTCCTGGAGGGCCAAATAAGAGTACATGGTCCAGCGCCTCATCCCGCATTTTTGCTGCCTCAATAAAGATTTGCAGCTGGTCCTTGACCTTATCCTGCCCAATATATTCACGTAAATACTGAGGGCGGAGCGTACGTTCTACTAACTCCTCATCCCCCATGATTTCATTATCTAAAATTCTACTCATGGTTCTATTATATCAAAAATCCAAGCCACAAACAAAAAAGCCACCTGATTGGGTGGCCTCTTTAGGGAGATTATTATGAAAAAGAAAAGTTTAGGATTTCATTAAATAAAGGGTACTCAATGAAAATCGAAATCAGACTAGGCAGATAGACGCAAGCATAACTATAGTTAGCTAAGTCGACTCTAACGAAGGTTGGTGAGATTTTCGAAGAGTATTAGGAGGTCTTTATTTAATGATTATATAATACAAGATGAATCTTAAAGCTAACTTAACTTTTTCTCTGATTTATCATTTTTTAAAAAATTTTTTTCAAATGGATTTTTCCTCCCCAAGTCATAAAAAAGCCACCTGATTGGGTGACTTCTTTAGGAGATTATGATGAAAAAGAAAAGTTTAGGATTTCATTAAATAAAGTTAGGAGGTCTTTATTTAATGATTATATAATACAGGAAAAGGCTTAAACTTTACTTAAGAAAAAATAATTTTTTTATCTTTTTCGATCTACCCAAATCATTCCTGTACAATCATAAGTAGATAAGGTTTCAAATCCCAGAGAACGATAGAATCCCAAGGTTTTTTCTGTCAGTTCGGTCACTAGTTGGACTTGATAGGCATCTTTGAAGTCACCTAAAGCCTCTTTCATCAAGTTGCTACCAATCCCTTGGCGCTGATAGCTAGGCAAAACGAGCAAATCCTGGATAAAAATCGATGAAAAACCATCTCCGACTAAACGGACCAAGCCCACCACGGCATCACCATCAAGTGCCAGATAAATCGCTAATGAGTGAGACAAGGCTTTCTCCAACATCTGAGGTTGATGGGTATAATTTGTCCATCCAACTGCCTGATAAAGATGCAAAACATCCTCTAGCTTGACGATTTCTTGCTTTCTAATAGTTATCATCCCAACACCTCTTAGAATTCTCTCAAGCTCTTGTACTGCCGTCCATTTTTATCAAAATTTTCAGGAGCCAACCATGTTTCCAAACGAGCTTTAACTTGAGGCCAGTCCTTATCAATCATAGCGAGCCAATCCGTATCCCTCGTGCGCCCCTTATAAACAACTGCCTGGCGGAAGGTTCCTTCATAGACAAAGCCCAATCGTTCTGCTGCTCGTCTTGATGGCAGATTTAGAGCATCGCATTTCCACTCATAGCGACGATAGTTAAGCTCTTCAAAAACATAGCGAGCCAGAAGATATTGAGCCTCTGTTCCTATACGTGTTCCCCTGAGTTCTGGAGAAAAAGTGACAGCTCCCACTTCTATTACTCGGTTATTCTGGTCAATTCGCATGAGAGAAAAAGTTCCCAAGGCCTTACCAGTTGCCTTGTCTATAATCGCATAGTAAAAACGGTCCTTACGAGCCAACATCTGATTTAAAACGGTAACCAGTTTCTCCATATCTGCCACTGGTTCCTGAAAGAGATAGGTCCACATCTCCCAAGGAGTATCTGGACCATAAACAGCTAGTAAATCCTCCGCATGCTTTTCCAGCGAAAGAGCCTCTATTCGAGCGTAGCGCCCTTCTAAGAAATCAATGGAAGGCAATTCACCTGGTGTATAACCTTCCATTGACTCACCAATCATCTGACCATATTCATTTACTGGCATTGTTTTCTCCTTGTTTTACACTGAAAATACTATATCCTAAATTGCTCTATATGGAAACTAGCGTTCTCCTCAAACCTCATCCTCAACACTACATTAGTGATTCGTTTTCTTTCTTTTATCTTCTAAGGCTTGATTAATTCGTTGGGTGAGCTTGTGAGTTTGCCAGATCTGGTACAACCATATCAGTCCATAAATTAATAAGAAAAAGAACCAAAGCAAGGGACTCAACAATGCTGAACCCCAGCCAAAAAATAAGTAGGTCAATACTAAAATAGTAGCTGTCGCTAACAAATGAACTCCTACACGCATACTATAAGCAAGAAACTCTAGTCTTTCAAGGATTAAAGTCAATACCCCCATAATTCCACTCATCAAAAACAAAGCTAGAATATTTTTTGTCGTTGGCGCAGGATAGGTAATACCTGAATAAAACTGAGCCAATAACACCAAACTCAAATAAACAAAGGAGGCCGTACGCATTCCCGATACAAAATAAGCAATCAATCGCTTCATGATTTTCTCCTATAAACCTAGATAATCCATTAAGGACTTAACGTATTTCCGACTCACACTCGATTTGATACCCCGAGTCATCTTAGCCATCATGTTCCCTGAAAAGCTATCCGATAATGACTCTAAATGGTCAATGTTTATAACTGAATGACGCGATATCTGTATAAAGTTACGTCGATTAATTCGATTCTGAAAGTTTGTCAATGTTTCCTTAGTTTTATAAATCCCGTCTACCGTATAAATGGTCAACAAATTCTTATCGATATCTGCTAGAATAAGATCCTCAATTTTCACCATAACCAGATGATCATCCGTTCGAATAGGAATGACCACCTGATTGGTCGTTGAAAATTGTTCTAAATACTCCATGACCTCTCTTGCTTGGTCGGTTAACTGAGCTGCCTGAATTAAAATGTGTGGGTCTTTTTCTGAAAACTCTGTCTTCATTTCAAAACGAATCTTCATTTTCTCTCCAATACGTCTTTATTTTCTCTTGCTAAACACTTTAACAAATAAAAGCCAAAGAAGAATAGCGACGAGACTGATAATAACCACTATAAAGTATGTTTCTTCCTTTGTCAATAGTTCTTGCCAGTTGATTTGGATTCCCATTTTTTCTTGAAATTCCTGTAACAGACTGTTATTTCCTGAAAATGCAGTCTCTAACCGCTCTTTCATTAAGACTTGTCGATAGAGAGAAGCAATATAAGTTGCAGGGGTACATTTCATGAAAAGCTGTGCAGAATCAGGTAATACTCCAATGGGGATATAAGTTCCTACTAAAAATCCAGAAGCAGTTCCCACTATCGTTGCCAGTTTACCAAGGCTATCTACAGATTGAAAACGGTAAATCAAGAGAACATTTACCAAACTTGAAAGCAGACTGCTTAACAGCATAATCAAAGCGATTTCCGGTAAATGACTGATAACTGGGCTCTCTTTAAAATAAAAACTCATAACAGCATACATAAACACCTGCATGACAAAAGAAATAACAATACTACTGATTAGATAGGACGCCTGTAAGCCCCAGTTACCTAAATCTGTCAAGAAGAGATCTTGATCCACTTGATTTTCGCGGTCCTGAACCATTTGTTTAAGAGCCGTAAAACTGGTTGTCATCCCAGTCACAGCCAAGGTCCCACCCATCAGCCAGTTATTTAAAAGGTTCGTACTATTAGGGAGTTGGGACCAAGAATCCGTCAAGTTCTTCTGCAAAAAAATGATATAAAGGAGGAAGGAAATCAATGCCCCCAATAATGAGAAAAACACTCCCGAACGATTACGAAAATATAAGATAAAATTCCGTTTCAATAAAGCTAGCATTAGCGAACCTCTCTTCCTGTAAGTGCAATAAAGGCATCATCCATAGTACCTGGGCGAAACTCAAAAGAATCAATTTCTTCTCGAACTTTTGCCAAATATTCAATGGCTTCCTGTGACGTCCTTGGATAAAAAAGATATTCCAACTCATTTTCTTCCTCTACTGTCATTCCAGTCTGTAGCAACTTTTCTAAATCCTTCATTTCCTTAAAACGAATTTTTAGGATATTAGATGCATACTGACTTTTAATAGCAGTCGCAGAACCTTGCGCAATCACTTTCCCATGATCAACGATATAGATCTGATCCGCTTCATCTGCTTCATCCAGATAATGAGTCGTTAAGATAATAGTCATCCCTTCATCCTTTTGTAGTCGATACAGCAGATCCCAGATGGATTTGCGAGTCTGAATATCAAGACCTGTCGTTGGTTCATCCAAGAAAAGAATATCTGGTCGCGAAAGAAGAGCACGCGCAATATCAACCCGACGTTTTTGCCCACCTGACAAAGTTCCATAGAGTTGTTTCTGGAAAGCAGTCAAACCCAGTTGATGGATCAAATCATCCACACGACTTGCCACAATTTCCTTATACTGTTGAGCACGAATCGTGAGATTTTCCCTAACCGTCAACATCTCATCCAGTACACTAGCTTGAAAAACCACTCCGATTTTCGTATTTGGCACATATCGAATCTGACCTTGTGTCGGCTTTTTCAACCCGATTAACATGGAAATAGTGGTTGATTTCCCTGCACCATTGGGTCCCAAAATAGCATTGAAACTTCCTTTTTCAAACTCTAACTGAATATCATCGACAGCCATATGATTGCCGTACCGTTTAGTCAAATGTTTAGCTTGTAAAATCATATTTTTTCCTCCTCTTAACCACACTAGTTTAACAAAAAGAATGAAAGAAAAATCGACTTTTGAGATAAGCAGTTAAAATGAAAGGCTAAGTGGTAAAATAATGGGGGTTAAATTAAAGTAGAGCAGGCTCGTTTTTCTCCTATCGAATCACTAAAGGAAATTGAAAAACACTTACAACCACACATTATATTTTTAAATATGCGCTATAAAAGAGATGTTTTATAGTATCCGGCAGAAAACTCCAAGATCCGGTAGTATTGTTCTCGCTAAACCAAACAATAAAAAATGAATCAGAAATCATGGCACACACTCCCTTCTAGCAAAATGAAATTGCTGAATGGGATATGATTGAATTTGAAGCAAGCAAATATGGTCCTGAATTTGAAACTGCCATTAACGATAAGTCTATCTATTAGGAAAGAAATCTTCAATACAAGCAAAAATAGCTCTTGTTATCCAAGAAGAGCCGTTCTATTTTATGAAAGAGAGAGTCACTAGTGCCCCTTGTGCTTCTCTCTACGTTTTTGCTGTTTGCGTTCAAATTTCTCTTGCTTGAGCAATTGCTTTTGGAGACTGGACTGTTGTTTTGAATGCTTTTTTCGTTCCTCATGCTGCAACTGTAAAAGCTCTTGTGACTTAGAAGAAACTTCCTGCTTCACCTGTTTCTTTACAGCTCGTTGCAGACGCTTCGGATTCTTAATCTTCACATGCTGTTTGACTGTCGCCTCTGAACTAAAAGATAACCGAACAAACTGAATCTGTATAAGTCTCAAAATTTCATCCTCTTTTGGTTCCTGACCAAATGTCACACGACAAACTTGATAAGTTCCCTCACACTCTTGTTCAAACAATCCATGCCAAAATCCATCTTCAAAATAAACTGTCAAGCCAATTGAAACGATTTCCACGACAGCACCTCCTTAAATCTATCCCTAAGAATGGACAACCAAGGAGGAAGGTTACTGATAGGCTTGCCTACGTCTGGACTACCAACCAGAACTGTGTTTTTATCTTAGTTGGAACTATTATAGCACGGTTCAGCACTATCTACAAATTTTTCAGATGTGTATCAAAAAAATTTATCGTGGCAAACCAAGAGTCTTCACTTTCTTTCATTAATAAGCGCCAATCTTTTCGATAACGATGATTCGGTTGATAAGCAACCGTCAACATATGCCCCGTTTCATGGTATTTTTTAAACAAAATGGATTTCCCTTTATAATGTGAAATAATATCATCTATCGCGGATGACGCATTCCATATTTCATCAACATCGCTTCCTAGCAATAATAAAGGAGAGGAAATTTTACTCACATCAATCTGAGCCCTACTATCTTCCGAAATATGTTTTCCAAAAAACTTGTTTAACAAATAATTTCCTAGTTGAAATTTTTGATACGGAAGTTCTTTTTGCAAATATGTCCAAGAAGATGAATGAGAGTTGAGTTTTCCCTTTATTCCCTCAAATATTACATTTGAGGGGGAATTGAGTACCAAACATTGCACATCATCCAAAATACTTTGTCCAGCCAAAACAAGCTCTGCTCCTTTAGAACGACCATATATTCCTATTTTTGTATTATCAACTTGAGGATGATGATATAGAAAATTTTTCGCTTCCTCCAGACATTCTATCGGAATTCGTTCTAAGTTTTGGGGTAACCCCTCTAAACCAAAATAAGCTATCGCAAGACAAATATAGCCTCTAGAAGATAAAAGTTGGGCAATGTTCTGAGCTTTTTCAATTCTTCCCTCACTACCACTAACAATAATCACGGCTGGCGCCTTTCTTAACTTTTCATCATAAAATAATCGACCTTGAAAATGCTTATCATAAATATCTTGATACCTTATTCCCAGATTCATATAACGCCTTACAAAACTTTGCTCCGTGACCACATCTTTCCCCAGCCTGATTTTAATTTCAACACCGAAACAATCTCGCAATGGAATTCTATCAAGAGAACTGGGTAATCTCCTTTTCCTATTCTTCAACGGTTTCGCATTAAAGAACAAGCCCATTTCTGAAACTCCTTTATAAGATCCCGAAATAGATGCTGTCTGAGAGGTATCAATCATACCGCCCTGATCAGTTAAAAAAATTGCGGTTGATTTCCACACGACATCATGATCTAAAAGTAAGGGAGCATTTATACAGTAATAATCAGACAGGTACATTTCTACACAATACCTTGTCCTTGGTTCTAAACCATTGATAGTAATATAAAAAGATTCATCTGCTAAGTCAGTTTGTGAAATCAGTTCAATGTTTACAGTCATATCTTCTCCTTTTGTTAATACACTTAACAACCCAATTTAAAATTTACCGTGACTTTCACCACGGTAATCCTCCCCATACATTTTCAATATCATCCATCAATTTCACAACTGTTTGAAGCTCCCCCTCGCTATAGTTGTTTAAAACTGAAAAGACCGATTCTTCAATATATGCTTGTTGCTCCTTATGGATTTTAAAAACTTCGATGCCTTTTTCAGATAATCTCAAATATTTATTTTTCCCATTATTCGGAGCAAAATCAAAAACAACTAAATTTTTTTGAATTAATCTCCTAACACTTTGAGTTATTGCACTTCTCGAAACTTTTAATAATTCAGATAATTTCACTAGATTTAAGGGCTGATTTTTCCCAATCACAACAATCAAATGTACCTCATTCAACGTAATGGATTTGTCAATACTAATTTTATGTTGATTTTTTTTTAGCTGTTCAAATGCTAAAATAAATCTATTGAAACGATTATTAAATGTAATAAATTCTTTTTTATCCATAATCTCTCTTTTCTTTGTTAATTATATTAACAAAATAGAAACTTCTTGTCAAATAAAAATCCTCCAGATTCTACTCTGAAGGATTTCTATCTTATTTCACAACGATATTAACGAGTTTAGTTGGTTCAAACAGTTTAAGAAACTGTCCGAGGTTTGAAATCAGCAAATCAACTGATTACTTCGTTACAATATTCACCAGTTTATTCGGTACTGCAATCACCTTCACGATTTCCTTGCCGTCAATTTCTGCTTTAACTTTTTCATCTGCTAGAGCGATTTCTTGCAATTCTTCGCGTGATAGGTCTTTAGCAACCATCAATTTGGCACGGACTTTACCTTTGATTTGGACGACGATTTCGATTTCGTCTTCAACCAATTTACTCTCGTCCCATGCTGGCCAAGCCACGTAAGAGATGGATTCACCTGTTGCTGCAACTGTTTGCCAGAGTTCTTCTGCTAAGTGAGGTGCAAATGGGGCAATCAATTGGATAAAGCCTTTGGCATAGTCCACATAGAGTTTGTCTTCCTTGTTAGCAGCGTTGACAAAGACCATAAGTTGGGCAATGGCTGTGTTGAATTTCATGGACTCGATTTGCTCAGTAACAGATTTAACGGTTTCGTTATAAACCTTGTCAAGAGCACCATTATTTTCCGCAACAATTTCTTTACTTGTGATCAAACGGTATACACGGTCAAGGAATTTACGGCTTCCTTCCAAACCTTCTTCTGACCAAGCGATGGAAGCGTCAAGTGGTCCCATGAACATTTCATAAACACGAAGGGTATCGGCACCATATTGTTCCACCACATCGTCTGGGTTAACAACGTTCTTGAGCGATTTAGACATCTTAGCTGGCGCTTGCTCCAACTCTTCTCCTGTTTCCACATGGAAGAAAGAACCGTCACGTTTTTCAACCTTATCAGTCGCTACAAGAGCTCCACGGTGGTCACGGTAGCTTGTTCCCAAAATCATTCCTTGGTTAAAGAGTTTTTGGAATGGTTCCTTAGTCGGAACAACACCGAGGTCATAGAGGAATTTGTGCCAGAAACGAGCATAAAGCAAGTGAAGAACGGCATGCTCTGCACCACCCACGTAGATATCTACTGGCAACCATTGTTTGAGAAGATCCTCATCGGCCAATTTTTCTGTGTTATGTGGGTCGATATAGCGGAGGTAGTACCAACTCGAACCTGCCCATTGTGGCATGGTGTTGGTTTCACGACGACCTTTGACGCCATCTTCACGAGTTACTTCCAACCAGTCAGTCAAGTTAGCCAATGGACTCTCCCCAGTACCTGAAGGGCGAATGTCCTTGGTTACAGGCAAGACAAGTGGCAATTTATTTTCAGGGACAGCTGTTGAAGTTCCATCTTCCCACTGAATGATTGGAATTGGCTCACCCCAGTAACGTTGACGGCTAAAGAGCCAGTCACGGAGACGGTAGGTGACTTTTTCTTGACCGCAGCCTTTTTCTTCCAACCAAGCCACAATTTTAGCAATAGCGTCTTCTTTGTTAAGGCCATCTAGGAAGTCTGAATTGACATGAAGACCATCTTCTGTGTAGGCAGCTTCTGCTACATTTCCACCTTCAAGCACTTCTACGATTGGAAGGTCAAATTGTTTGGCAAATTCCCAGTCACGTTGGTCATGGGCAGGCACAGCCATTACCGCACCTGTACCATAGCTAGCAAGAACATAGTCGGCAATCCAGATTGGAATTTCCTTGCCATTGACAGGGTTGATGGCATAAGCGCCCGTCCAAACCCCTGTTTTTTCCTTGGCAAGGTCTGTACGAGCCAAGTCAGACTTGAGACTAGCTTGGTGTTTGTAGTCCGCTACAGCCTCAGCTTGTTCAGCTGTTGTGATGGCATCTACCAAGTCATGCTCAGGAGCCAAGACTGTGAAGGTCGCACCGAAAAGCGTATCAGGACGAGTAGTAAAGACGGTAAATTCCTTGTCAGTCCCTTTTACTTTGAAGGTTACATTGGCACCAGTTGATTTCCCGATCCAGTTACGTTGCATATCCTTGATAGACTCTGGCCAATCAAGCTCATCCAAGTCAGTCAGCAAGCGCTCTGCATAGGCCGTGATTTTAAGCATCCATTGGCGCATTGGTTTGCGGACAACGGGATAGCCACCACGCTCAGAAGTTCCATCAGGAAGCACTTCTTCGTTGGCGATAGCTGTTCCTAGTTCCTCAACCCAGTTTACCGGTACTTCCGCTTCATAGGCCAAACCTTTTTCGTAAAGCTTGGTGAAGATCCACTGAGTCCATTTGTAGTAATTTGGATCTGTTGTGTTGACTTCACGATCCCAGTCGTAAGAAAATCCAAGCGCATTGATTTGACGTTTGAAGTTGGCAATGTTTTCCGCTGTAAATTCTGCTGGGTCATTACCTGTATCCATAGCGTACTGCTCAGCTGGCAAACCAAAGGCATCCCATCCCATTGGGTGAAGGACGTTGTATCCTTGCGCACGTTTGTAACGGCTGAGGATATCAGTTGCAGTATAACCTTCTGGGTGTCCTACGTGCAATCCAGCTCCTGAAGGATATGGGAACATATCGAGAGCATAAAACTTCGGTTTTGATGCATCTGTTCCTGTCTTAAATGTATGATGTTCTGCCCAGTAGCCCTGCCACTTAGGCTCAATTTCTTTATGATTGTAAAAACTCATGGTCTCTCCCCAATTTTATGATGTTACTATTATACCATTTTCAAGAGATTTTTACAGATGAAATCATGAAGTTTCCATTGATACCTATTACAAAACATACTCTAACTATTTCCTTTTAATTGACCACCAAAATTGAAAGTTGTATAATGCTAGCTGGAGGAAATAATCATGGATTTACAAACTATTTTTGCATATGGGTTCATTCTCATTTTCATCATCACAGAAACGTGGATTAAAAGGAAAACAAAATCAAACAATGAAAATAACTCTGAAGACAAAGGAAGTCGTTACATCATTATTGGTAGTGTTGTTTGTTGTCTTCTATTAATGAATGAACAACTTCTACCTTCTATAGCTCAATTGCCACATTTTTTGATCTATATTGGAATTTTCCTTTCTCTAGCCGGCTTTGTATTACGTATCTATGCAGTTAATTATCTTGGGAAGAATTTTACACTTGCGGTTCAAACAACAGATAGTCAGCAGTTGGTAGAAGCAGGTCCCTACTCTATAGTAAGAAATCCTGCCTATACTGGTAGCATCGTATCCATACTTGGCTTGTCAATTGTTTCATTAAATCCTCTCACAATTATTATTTGTCTCATTCTATTGGTAGTTGGTTACAGTATTCGATTAAAAGTAGAAGAAAAAGCCTTATACAATCATTTTGGAAAAGCATATGAAACATACTGTCAAAAGGTTCGCTATCGAATTTTCCCTTATATTTGGTAATTTCATTCAAATATAACATATCTTTCAACTAGGTTTGACTGATTGCTAAACATGATAAATATTTTTTTAATGAAGGATTGAGTTTTGCGTTATGCAAGATTCAATCCTTTTAGCTTGATTTCATTCTGTCTATATCTCCTTTATGGTATTATTCTCGAAAATGATTCTAGCCTTCCTTTCATAACATCACATCCCCCAAAAATTTTTACTTTTTCGGAACTATTGATTTAAATCATATCCTTTAACTCAAAATTAGCTCCTAATCGGAGCTAACTTCTATTAACTATTTGTCTCTAACATCTTCTCACGTCCGAGCTCTCGATAGCTACGGTCACCAACAACTTCGACTGTAAATTGACCGTTCTCATATCCAAGAATCGTTACACTACCATTATCCAGACCATGCGGATGCATGCCATTGATCAGATAAACAATGGTACCAATGGTCATTCCATGGCTGACGACGAGGGCATTACCCCCACCTTGTTCTTCCATTTCTTTAGCAATAGCTTCAAAGCCTTCCTTGATTCGACCACTGAGTTTTTCCCAACCTTCAGCCCAACCAGCTGTATCAACCTCTACCAAACCCTCAGCCAGTTCAGCATAAGACAACTGATGAACATGGTCCACATTGAAAATTCTCGGAATCAACCCCATAAAGAGGTCCCCATCATAGGCCCCATCAAAACTACCAAAACACCACTCACGGATTCGCTTATCCATGCGGTAAGGGATTTTTCCCTCCAAACCAAGTTCTTCTAGGATAATTCCCATAGTTTGAATGGTGCGCCCTGAATCGCTGGAATAAGCGCGGTCAAATTGTAAACCAGACTCTCTCAAGCCAACTCCTAGTTCATGGATTCCCAACTCACCTTCTGCAGTTAGAGGCGTATCACTCCATCCTTGAGCACGTCCAATCGTGTTAAACATCGTTTTCCCATGACGGACCAAGTACAATCTTACTTTAGACATTTTCTATCCTCCATTTTCTTCTATTATATCATGGATCAAAGAAATATTCGGTTTTCAAAAGTGAAGCCAACATTTGTAAATTATCCAAAAGAAAAGCTACCCTCATGGTAGCTTCCCTAGGAGATTATTATGAAAAAGTTTAGGATTTCTATTAAATAAAGTTAGGAGGTCTTTATTTAATGATTATAGTATACACAGTCATCCTTAAACTCAACTTAAATCTTCTCTCTTTTTTATTAATTTTTAAAACTATGGATTGGAGCTGGGATTTGCCCACCGCGAGAAATGAAATCAACAGACGAAGCCCCGTTGACTTTCATCACTGGAGCTGTCCCTAGCAATCCACCAAACTCAATCATATCGCCTTCTTTGCCCTTTGGAATGATACGGACAGCTGTTGTTTTCATGTTAATAACACCGATTGCCGCCTCATCCGCAATCATAGCCGCAATGGTCTCAGCAGGCGTATCTTCCGGAATGGCAATCATATCCAGTCCAACTGAACAGATAGCCGTCATGGCTTCTAGTTTCTCTAAATTCAGAGAGCCATCTTGCACCGCAGCAATCATCCCCTCATCTTCAGAGACAGGGATAAAGGCACCTGACAAGCCACCGACCTGGTTACAAGCCATCACTCCGCCCTTCTTAACTTGGTCATTCAAAAGAGCGAGGGCAGCCGTCGTCCCATGCGTACCAACTGTTTCTAGGCCCATTTCTTCAAGAACACGTGCCACAGAATCACCAACCGCAGGAGTAGGCGCCAAGCTTAGGTCTACTATCCCAAAGTCGACTCCAAGCCGTTCACTTGCCATTTGACCAACTAGCTGACCAATACGAGTGATCTTAAAGGCTGTTTTCTTAACCGTCTCAGCTACTACATCAAAACTCTGACCACGAACTTTCTCCAAGGCGCGTTTGACAACACCAGGACCCGAAACTCCAACATTGATGATGACATCTGCTTCACCGACACCATGAAAGGCCCCCGCCATAAAAGGATTGTCCTCAACAGCGTTAGCAAATACGACTAATTTGGCAGCTCCCATATCTGATAAGTTCGCTGTTTCCTTGACGATACGTCCCACATCTGCAACTGCAGTCATGTTGATGCCTGACTTGGTTGAGCCAATATTGACGGACGAACAGACCTTGTCTGTCTCAGCTAGAGCACGGGGGATAGAATTGATAAGAACCTCATCTCCTTTTTGATAGCCCTTTTGTACCAAAGCCGAAAAACCACCAATAAAGTCAACACCAATCTCCTTGGCAGCCTTGTCGAGAGCCTTAGCCAAAACAACATAGTCCGTCGCGTCAGTCGCTGCTCCAATCAAGGAAATCGGAGTCACCGATACCCGTTTATTAACAATAGGAATCCCAAGTTCTGCAGCAATTTCATCTCCCACAGCCACTAGATTCGCAGCTTTAGTGGTGATTTTTTGGTAAATTTTTTCAGCAGCACGTTCGATATCCGGATCAATACAGTCCAAAAGGGAAATCCCCATGGTGATGGTTCTGATATCGAAGTTCTGCTCTTCAATCATGGCAATGGTTTCCGTAACTTGTCTAATATCCATGATAACCTCCTAGATATTGTACATAGCATCAAAAATCGCTGCACTTTGAATATTGATTTTGACATTCAGTGTTTGACCAAAGTTTTCAAACTCATTTCTAAGAGTGGTAAAATCCTGCTTTTCGTCACTAGAAACGACTGCCATCATGGTAAAATATTCGTCCAACACCGTCTGAGAAATATCGTCAATATTCAAACCCAACTCTGCAATCTTAGTAGACACACCTGCAACAATCCCAGCCTTGTCCTTACCAACCACTGTAATAATAGCCTTCATCCTTATACCCCATTTCTACAATTTTTAGAAAACCTGAACGTTTTTGATTTTCTTTTTTCCTAGTATAGCATATTTCCATAGAAAATACTAAAAAACGCCTGCTTACGAAGTTGTTCTTAAGAAAAAAACAATTTCGTAAACAAGCGTCTACCCTATCAAATGATGATGAGTGTTCCCGCCAGGACCGAAGTCCCAGCGGTAGACCAGAGCTAGACTAAGAGCACAAGACTCCATCATCATAACACTCAACAAAATTGATGATTTTATACTAATTCGATGATCGCCATTGGCGCAGCATCACCACGACGTGGTTCAGTTTTAAGGATACGAGTGTATCCACCGTTACGTTCAGCATAACGAGGTGCGATTTCTGAGAACAATTTTTGAAGTGCTGTAGTAGAAGTGTACTTATCAGTTGCTTCATCATAGTTTTCAGATGCGATTTCATTACGTACAAAAGCAGCTGCTTGACGACGTGCATGCAAATCACCACGTTTACCTAGAGTAATCATTTTTTCAACAGTTTTACGGATTTCTTTAGCACGAGCTTCAGTTGTCACGATTGATTCGTTGATCAAAAGGTCAGTTGTCAAATCGCGAAGCATTGCTTTACGTTGTGAGCTAGTGCGTCCTAGTTTACGGTAAGCCATGTATTCCTCCTTTATTTATCTTTTAATCCAAGACCCAAGTCAATGAGTTTGAGTTTCACTTCTTCCAAACTCTTACGTCCAAGATTTCGTACTTTCATCATCTCTGCTTCAGATTTTTCTGTCAAATCATGCACCGTATTGATACCGGCACGTTTCAAACAGTTATATGAACGCACAGACAAGTCCAGTTCCTCAATCGTACGATCCAAAACACGGTCGTCCGATTCAGTATCAGCTTCTTTCATCACTTCAGTTGACTTAGCAATCTCTGTAAGATTTGTAAACAAATCAAGATGTTCTGTCAAGATACGTGCTGAAAGCCCTAAAGCATCTTCTGGAATAATTGTTCCATTTGTCAAGATTTCAAGGGTTAATTTGTCAAAACCATCGTTACTACCTACACGAGCAGGTTCAACTTGATAGTTGACTTTTGTAACTGGTGTATAAATAGAATCTACAGCAAGTGTTCCAACTGGCGCATTATCTTTTTTGTTTTCATCAGCAGGCACATATCCACGACCACTGTTAACAGTCATTGTCGCCTTTAGAGAAGAACCTTCACCGATTGTAAAGAGATAATGATCTGGATTTACAATCTCAATATCACTGTCAGTCAAAATATCTCCAGCTGTAATTTCAGCAGGACCTTCAACGTCAAGCTCAATGATTTTTTCGTCTTCAACGTATGATTTCACTGCAATTCCTTTAATGTTCAGAATGATTTGCATCACGTCTTCACGAACACCTGGAACTGTGTCAAACTCATGTAACACACCATCAATGTTGATAGATGTCACAGCTGCCCCTGGTAGAGAAGCTAGTAGTACACGACGAAGAGAGTTACCAAGAGTTGTACCGTAGCCACGTTCAAGTGGTTCGATTACAAACTTGCCATAATCTTTATTTTCATCAATTTTTGTTATATTTGGTTTTTCAAACTCAATCATTTAGTTACTCCCTCTTAAACGAAAAGCAGTGTAATGCGATGATTATACACGGCGACGTTTTGGAGGACGAGCACCATTGTGTGGCACTGGAGTCACATCACGAATTGCTGTTACTTCAAGACCAGCGGCAGCAAGCGCACGAATAGCTGACTCACGACCAGAACCTGGACCTTTTACAGTAACTTCAACTGATTTAAGACCGTGTTCTTGTGCAGATTTAGCAGCAGCTTCAGAAGCCATTTGAGCAGCGAATGGTGTAGATTTACGAGAACCTTTGAAACCAAGAGCACCAGCTGATGACCAAGCAATTGCATTACCATGCACATCAGTAATCATAACAATAGTGTTATTAAATGTAGCGTGAATATGAGCAATACCAGATTCGATATTCTTTTTCACACGACGTTTACGTGTTGGTTTAGCCAAGACTTTCACCTCCTATATTATTTTTTCTTACCAGCAATCGCAACAGCTTTACCTTTACGAGTGCGAGCATTATTTTTAGTGTTTTGTCCACGGACAGGAAGTCCACGACGGTGACGAATACCACGGTATGAACCGATTTCCATCAAACGTTTAATGTTCAAGTTTACTTCACGACGAAGGTCACCTTCAACTTTGATTGCATCCACTTCACGACGGATAGCATCTTCTTGATCTGATGTAAGGTCACGTACACGAACATCTTCTGAGATTCCAGCAGCAGCCAAAATTTTCTTAGATGTTGAAAGTCCGATACCATAAACGTAAGTCAATGAGATTACTACGCGTTTGTCATTTGGAATGTCAACTCCAGCAATACGAGCCATGTTTTCTCCTTTCTATCTTATCCTTGACGTTGTTTGTGTTTTGGATTTGCTGGGCAAATTACCATAACACGACCATTACGACGAATTACTTTACAGTATTCGCAAATTGGTTTGACCGATGGTCTTACTTTCATTTCTTATCCCTCCAAGTTTTTCGATTATTTAAAGCGGTAAGTGATACGTCCACGTGTCAAGTCATATGGACTCATCTCGACAGTAACACGATCTCCCGCTAAAATACGAATATAGTTTTTACGAATTTTACCAGAAACTGTTGCTAAAATCTGATGTCCATTTTCAAGTTCAACCGTAAACATTGCGTTCGGCATTGTATCGACTACTTTGCCTTCAACTTCAATCACATCGTCTTTTGCCACGCAAAAGCACCTCCATAAATTTCGATTCGATGCCTCAAGACACAGAGGCAACAATTATAAGTCAGACTATCTCATTATAACATTTGTCGCGATTTTTTGCAAGTACGAAAAACGCTTTATTTCAAATTTGTCAATACTTTTTCGATGTCTTTGAACACATCATTGATATCTTGATTTCCTTCGATATCGTGGACCAAACCTTTAGCACGATAGTGAGCAATGATTGGTTCACCTTGTGCAATATTCACATCCAAACGACGTTTAACTGTCTCAGGTTTATCATCTTCACGTTGGTAGTAATCCTCTTCTTTGTAGTCAACTGGTGGATTGAAAACTTTGTGGAAAGTTTCACCTGTTTTGCGGTGAATGATACGGCCACTCAAGCGTTCCAAGAGACAGTCTGGATTNACTTCGATGTTGATTACTCCTTCAAGTTCAATACCAAGTTCAGCCAATGTTTCATCCAAGGCATGAGCTTGTTCAATCGTACGTGGGTAACCATCTAACAAGAAACCTGTTTTTTTGATATCGTCCTGTGAAAGGCGTTCTTTAACAATACCATTTGTGACTTCGTCTGGGACCAACTCACCTTTGTCAATGTATGACTTTGCGAGTACACCCATTTCAGTTTGATTAGCCATTGCAGCACGGAACATATCGCCTGTTGAGATATGTGCAACATGGAATTTCTCCACAATTTTAGCTGCTTGCGTTCCCTTACCTGCTCCAGGTAAGCCCATAATCAAAAGATTCATGATAGGATCTCCTTATTTTGTATTTAAATAGAAGCAGAAATTCGTTTCAACCCCTATTTAAAAACAAAATAGAAGAGGGGAGACGAAAATCTCTCTGATAGATAGACCTTCATACTCCACTCTCTAAGCAAAAGTAATTTTGCTTTTATTCTGTTTTGTCCATGAAACCAACATACTTACGTTTTAATAGGTAACCTTCAAGTTGTTTGATTCCTTCGATACCGGTTGAGATAATGATCAAAAGACTAGTTCCCCCAAAAGCAACAGCTTCTGAAAGGCCAAATACATCTTTAGCTACGATAGGTAAGATAGAAATGACACCTAGGAAGAGAGAGCCGACAGTAGCAAGACGACGAAGAAGTTTCGACATGTATTCTTCTGTCCCTTTACCAGGACGGACCCCATGAATGTAGGCTCCACTCTTTTGCAAGTTTTCTGCTGCCTTCTCTGGATTGATCTGTACAAACGTATAGAAGAATGTAAAGAGAATGATTAACAAGGCATACATAGCAACACCTGTCGGAGATGTTGTAGATAACATTTCCTGTGCTGTACGTACCCAAGCCCAATCATGACCTGTAGCACTCAAAAACTGAAGAATGGCTGCAGGTGCTGCTGTAATGGAACTTGCAAAGATAACTGGGATAACCCCCGCTGGGTTCACCTTCAATGGAAGGTATGAGCTTGATGGGGCTCCTTGAGCAACTTTTGTATATTGGATTGGAATTTTATATTCTGCCTGTTGAACAAAGGTTGTAAAGTAAACAATCAACAAGACAGCGATAATCAAAATAACGACAAAGATAATAGATGAAGTCAAACGGCTACTTGGAATATTGACGAAGTAGTCAACATAGATGCCTTTAATCATCTCAGGAATTGAAGCAACAATACCTGCAAAGATAATCATAGAAACACCATTTCCGTATCCCTTATCTGTAATTTGTTCCCCGAGCCAAGTTACAATCATACTACCTGCTGTGAGGATGATCCCAATGGTAACAAAGACTTGTGGAGTTAAATTTGTCGTTAATAATTTCGCTCCAGATAGAGTATTAAACCCTGCTGTAATCCCGATAGATTGAACAAATGCAAGCACCAGTGCAATATAACGAGTAGCCTGGTTTAGTTTTCTCCGTCCTACTTCCCCTTGTTTGCCCCATTCTACAAACTTCGGTAAAATATCCATTTGTAGCAATTGAACAACGATAGAAGCAGTGATGTACGGACTTACACCAAGTGCAAAAACGGAGAAGTTCTTCATGGCATTCCCTGAAACAAGACTAAGCATGTTTAAGAAAGATAAACCACTGAGAGCTTCTAAACTTTTTGCATTCACCCCTGGAACAGTAATACTTGTCCCAATACGGAAAACAAGAATGATAAAAATTGTAAAGAGAATTTTTGATCGAACTTGTTTAACCTTGAGAGCTTCTTTTAATAATTTAAAAAACATGGGTCACCTCTCTTAGATGACTTCTACAGAACCACCTTTAGCAGTGATAGCTTCCTCAGCTGATTTAGAGAATTTAGCTGCTTTCACAGTCAATTTCTTAGTCAATTCACCGTTACCAAGAATTTTAACGCCTGATTTTTCAGCTTTCACAATTCCTGCTTCGATAAGCACAACTGGAGTCACTTCAGCACCATCTTCAAAGACGTTCAATTGGTCAAGGTTTACAATTGCGTATTCTTTAGCGTTGATGTTAGTGAATCCACGTTTTGGAAGACGACGGAACAATGGAGTTTGTCCACCTTCAAAACCAAGGCGAACTCCGCCACCGCTACGAGCTTTTTGACCTTTTTGACCGCGACCAGATGTTTTACCGTTACCTGATGAAGTACCACGACCAACACGGTTACGTACTTTACGAGAACCTTCTGCAGGTTTCAATTCATGAAGTTTCATTATTATTTTCTCCTCTTTTGTAAAATGCTAGCGCCGATAAGAGAGAAAAGGTTGTCTCCCTTATCAACTCGCCTATACATTTGTCATTTTAAATGACTATATCTAGTTTTAGGGGATGAGTATTGCCACATCCCCTAAAAATCATTAGTTTACTTCTTCAACTGTTACCAAGTGAGATACTGCAGTGATCATACCACGGATAGCAGCGTTGTCTTCTTTGATAACAGAGCTGTTCAATTTGCCAAGTCCAAGTGCTACAACAGTTTTACGTTGTGATGGAATGCGTCCGATTGGAGACTTAGTCAAAGTAATTTTAATTTGAGCCATTTTATCCCCTTTCTTATGCCAAATCAGAAACTGAAATACCACGAAGGGCAGCAACTTCTTCAGCGCGTTTCAATTGTTTCAAACCTTCAACAGTTGCGCGAACAATGTTGATTGGAGTGTTAGAACCAAGTGATTTAGATGTAATATCTGCCACACCTGCCAATTCCACAACGGCACGAACCGCACCACCAGCGGCAACTCCAGAACCTTCTACAGCAGGTTTCAACAATACTTTAGCTCCACCGAATTCTGAAAGAACTTCGTGTGGGATTGTTGTTCCAACCATAGGAACTTCAATCAAGTTTTTCTTAGCATCTTCTACTGCTTTGCGGATTGCTTCTGGAACTTCTTGAGCCTTACCAGTACCAAATCCTACACGACCGTTGTGGTCACCGACAACAACAAGAGCTGCGAAACGAAGACGACGTCCACCTTTAACAACTTTTGTAACACGGTTGACAGCAACTACGCGTTCTTCTAATTCAACTGCATTGTCTTTAAATGCCATTTTCTAGTGTCCTCCTATTAGAATTTCAATCCGTTTTCACGAGCTGCATCAGCCAAAGCTTTCACACGTCCGTGATATAGATATCCACCGCGGTCGAACACCACTTCTGAAATACCTTTAGCGTTTGCACGTTCTGCAACGAGTTTACCGACAGCAACGGCTTGTTCAGTTTTAGTTCCTTTTGAAACTTCTTTGTCAAGAGTTGAAGCACTTGCGAGCGTTACACCCGCTACGTCATCAATCACTTGAGCGTAGATGCCTGTATTAGAACGGAATACGTTCAAACGTGGGCGATCAGCAGTTCCAGAGAGTTTTCCGCGAACGCGACGGTGACGTTTTTGACGGAGTTTGTTTTTATCTGGTTTAGAAATCACAGTTTTCACCTCTTTAGTTTTAAATCGCGTGCTATGCACAAAATGGGAAAATAGGTTGGTGGTTGAAAATCAACCACTCAACATTATTTACCTGTTTTACCTTCTTTAAGACGAACGTACTCTCCAACGTAACGAATACCTTTACCTTTGTAAGGTTCTGGTGAACGAAGGCTACGTACGTAAGCAGCTGTTTGCCCAACCACTTCTTTTGAAATTCCGCTAACAACAATTGTTGTTGGGTTTGGAAGTTCAAAAGTAATTCCTTCTGGAGCTTCAACTTCATCTGGATGAGATTTACCAACAGCCAAAACAAGTTTTGATCCTTGAAGTTGTGCACGGTAACCAACCCCACGCATTTCAAGTTCTTTCTTAAATCCTTCTGATACACCAATTACCATGTTATTCAAAAGGGCACGAGTAGTTCCGTGGATAGTTTTCATTTCTTTTGAATCGTTTGGACGGTGAAGAGTTACTTCAGTACCTTCCACGCGAATTTCAATATCTTTTGAGAACTTACGAGTAAGTTCTCCTTTAGGTCCTTTTACAGTTACTACGTTGTCATTGTTAGTGACTTCAACACTAGCAGGCAACACGATAACTTTATTACCAATACGTGACATGTTTATTTTCTCCTGTTAAATTGTCAGGCCTTGATGGCCAGTTTTCACGGGGTTAAATCGATTTCTCGATTTGAAGGAACATTGAGGTTTCAATTTCAAAGTGAATCTAGGCATCGTCTCGCAGGCATAACTTTGGGTTAGGCAAGAGACGATAACGAAGAGTCACAAAGAAATTGGGAGCTAAATATTACCAAACGTAAGCGATAACTTCTCCACCAACGTTCTTTTGACGAGCTTCTTTATCAGTAAGCAAACCTTCAGAAGTTGAAAGGATAGCAATTCCAAGTCCGTTAAGAACTTTTGGAAGATCTTCACGTTTTTTGTAGACACGAAGTCCTGGTTTAGAAACACGTTTCAAGTTAGTGATAACTTTTTCACCGTTTGGTCCGTATTTAAGGAATACACGGATGATGCCTTGTTTGTCATCTTCGATGATTTCAACGTTTTTTACAAAACCTTCGCGTTTAAGGATTTCAGCAATCCCTTTTTTGATGTTTGATGCAGGTACTTCAAGTACTTCGTGTTTCGCTTGGTTAGCGTTACGAATACGAGTTAGGAAGTCTGCGATTGGGTCAGTCATAACCATTTTGTTTTTCTCCTCTTACTAGTAGTTTGCAAGTTGCACTTGCTAGTTAATGATTGAGCTGGGCTCAGATAGTATTGACACATTCAAATGAGAGAACTCTTATTTGAACACGAGCTACAACCTGTGCAAAAAAGATAAATTTGTTTTGGAGCATCGCTCCCTCACCAAATTTCCTATTTTCGCTGTGGTTGTTACGCTCTTTGTATCATGATATTACCAAGATGCTTTTGTTACACCAGGAATTTGTCCTTTGTAAGCTAATTCACGGAAGCAAACACGGCAAAGTTTAAATTTGCGGTAAACTGAATGTGGACGACCACATTTTTCACAACGAGTATAAGCTTGAGTAGAGAACTTCGCTGGACGTTTGTTCTTAGCAATCATTGATTTTTTAGCCATTAGATTTACCTCCTATATTATTTTGCAAAAGGCATTCCAAGGCCTGTAAGCAATGCACGTGACTCTTCGTCAGTGTTAGCAGTTGTTACGATAACGATGTCAAGACCACGAGTTTTGTCAACGTCATCAAAGTTGATTTCTGGGAAGATCAATTGTTCTTTCACACCAAGAGTGTAGTTTCCGCGTCCATCAAATGATTTTGTTGGAACACCGTGGAAGTCACGCACACGTGGAAGTGAAACTGAAACCAATTTATCCAAGAATTCGTACATACGTTCCCCACGAAGGGTAACTTTTGCACCGATCGCTACACCTTCACGAAGACGGAAGCCGGCGATTGATTTTTTAGCTTTAGTGATAAGTGGTTTTTGACCTGAGATAAGTGCCAATTCTTCAGCAGCTTTTTCAAGGCTTTTAGCGTTTGATACAGCTTCACCAACACCCATGTTCAAAACGATCTTATCTACTTTAGGCACAGCCATCACTGATGAGTAGTTGAATTGTTCTGTCAAAGCAGGAACTACTTCATTAAGATATTTTTCTTTTAAACGATTTGCCATTATACTTCTCCTTTCCTTCGTGATTAATCAAGCACTTCGCCTGATTTTTTGTTGTAGCGAACTTTTTTACCGTCTACAAATTTGTAACCAACACGACCAGCTACACCGTTCTTGTCCAAAACTTGGACGTTTGATACGTGGATAGCTGCTTCTTTCTCGATGATGCCACCTTGAGGAAGCTCGTTAGTTGGACGTTGGTGTTTCTTAACGATGTTAACACCTTCAACGATAACTTTGTTTACTTTTGGAAGGGCAGTAAGGACAACAGCTTCTGTTCCCTTATCTTTACCAGCGATTACGCGAACTTTGTCGCCTTTTTTTACAAACATTAGGTTTCTCCTTGATTTTTCTTACGCCCACAAGGGCACCCTAGCTTGAAGCTAGGGGACTAGTTTGTTTCTAAAAATTAAAGTACTTCTGGAGCAAGTGACACGATCTTCATGAAGCCACCTTCACGCAATTCACGTGCAACTGGGCCAAAGATACGTGTTCCGCGAGGAGTTTTGTCATCACGGATGATAACAGCTGCATTTTCGTCAAACTTGATGTATGAACCATCAGCGCGGCGAGCACCTGATTTAGTACGAACGATAACAGCTTTTACAACGTCACCTTTTTTAACCGCACCACCAGGAGTAGCTTGTTTTACAGATGCCACAATAACATCACCGATGTTCGCAAATTTACGTTTAGAACCACCAAGAACTTTGATAGTCAAGATTTCGCGTGCACCGCTGTTGTCTGCGACTTTCAAACGAGTTTCTGTTTGAATCATTTCAGTTTTCTCCTTTCAGGCTTGATTAGATGATAACCGCTTCTTCAACAACTTCTACAAGACGGAAACGTTTTGTAGCTGAAAGCGGGCGAGTTTCCATGATACGTACGATATCGCCTTCTTTGGCAATATTGTTTTCATCATGTGCTTTGTATTTCTTAGAGTAGTTAATACGTTTACCATAGACTGGGTGGTTACGTTTTGTTTCAACTACAACTGTGATTGTCTTGTCCATTTTGTCAGATACAACACGTCCAACAAGAACTTTACGATTATTGCGTTCCATTGAAATTTCTCCTTCCCTAGTCTATTATTTCGCTTCAGATTGAACTGTTTTGATACGAGCGATTTGTTTTTTAACTTCTTTCAAGCGAGCTGTTTGTTCCAATTGACCAGTAGCAGCTTGGAAACGAAGTTCAAACAATTCTTTTTTCAATTCGTTTTCGCGCTTCGCGAGTTCTTCTTGAGAAAGACCACGAAGTTCTTTAACAAATTCTTTTACTTCATTAAGTTTCATGCCTTCTCCTTATTCTGCTTCACGTTTTACGAATTTAGTTTTAACTGGCAATTTGTGGCTAGCAAGACGAAGCGCTTCACGTGCAATCTCTTCAGATACACCAGCAATTTCGAACATCACTTTACCACGTTTAACTGGTGCTACCCAACCTTCAGGTGCCCCTTTACCAGATCCCATACGCACACCGATAGCTTTAGCAGTGTATGATTTGTGTGGGAAGATTTTAATCCAAACTTTACCACCACGTTTCATGTAACGAGTCATGGCGATACGAGCAGCTTCGATTTGGCGGTTAGTGATCCAGTGGCTAGTTGTAGCTTGAAGACCGTATTCACCGAATGCTACTTCTTTTCCACCTTTTGCTTCACCGCGCATTTTTCCACGGAATTCACGACGGTGTTTAACACGTTTAGGTACTAACATTGGTTATTTACCTCCTTTAGTGTTTTTACGAGCTGGAAGAACTTCACCACGGTAGATCCATACTTTAACACCAAGTTTACCGTATGTAGTATCTGCTTCTTCCCAAGCGTAATCGATATCTGCACGAAGTGTGTGGAGTGGAACAGTTCCTTCTGAGTATCCTTCAGCACGGGCAATATCTGCACCGTTCAAACGACCTGATACTTGAGTTTTGATTCCTTTAGCTCCAGCACGCATTGCGCGTTGGATTGCTTGTTTTTGTGCACGACGGAAAGCAACACGTTGCTCCAATTGACGAGCAATGCCTTCACCTACAAGGTGAGCATCCAAATCAGGTTGTTTGATTTCGATGATGTTGATGTGTACTTGTTTTCCAGTCAATTTGTTAAGTTTTGCACGGAGTGCATCAACGTTAGCGCCACCTTTACCGATAACCATACCTGGTTTAGCAGTGTGAAGTGAAACGTTAACTTTGTTTACTGCGCGTTCAATTTCGATAGTTGAAACTGCTGCGTCAGCAAGTTCTTTTTGAACGAATTTACGGATTGCAAGATCTTCATGAAGGTAATCCGCGTATTCTTTTTCAGCATACCATTTGGCATCCCAATCACGGATGATGCCGACACGCATACCAATTGGATGTACTTTTTGACCCACGATGTTACCTCCTTATTTTTCTGCAACAGCTACAGTGATGTGAGCTGTACGTTTGTTGATTGGTGAAGCTGAACCTTTCGCACGTGGACGGAAACGTTTCATAGTTGGTCCTTCGTTTGCGAATGCCTCAGATACTACCAAGTTAGCTTTGTCCAAACCAAAGTTGTTTTCAGCGTTAGCTACAGCTGAATTCAAAACTTTCAAGATGATTTCAGCAGCTTTGTTTGGAGTGAATGTCAAGATTGCAATAGCGTCGGCTACGCTTTTACCACGAATATTGTCAAGAACAAGACGTGATTTACGAGGTGAAACACGTACTGTACGAGCCATTGCTTTAGCTGAAGTAATTTCTGCCATTTATGTTCTCCTTATTTTCTACGTGTTTTCTTGTCGTCTGCAGCGTGACCTTTGTAAGTACGTGTTGGTGCAAATTCACCAAGTTTGTGACCTACCATGTCTTCTTGGATGTAAACAGGTACGTGTTTACGTCCGTCATAAACTGCAATAGTGTAACCAATGAAACTTGGGAAGATCGTTGAACGACGTGACCAAGTTTTGATAACTTTTTTCTTTTCGTCGTTAGCTTGAGCTTCAACTTTTTTCATCAAATGCTCATCGACGAAAGGTCCTTTTTTAAGACTGCGTCCCATTTTTATGTTTTCTCCTTTAAATATTGTACCACAGCGGCTTGCGCTCACATGGAGCGCTACCGAGCTGGCGGATTCCCTAGTTGCTTAAGCGACTAGTTTACTATTATTTCTCGTTGCGACGACGAACGATAAGTTTGTCAGATTTCGCTTTCTTGTTACGAGTTTTAAGACCAAGAGCAGGTTTGCCCCATGGAGTAGATGGCGCTTTACGACCAACTGGTGCTTTACCTTCACCACCACCGTGTGGGTGATCGTTAGGGTTCATTACAGAACCACGAACTGTTGGGCGGATACCTTTCCAACGGCTACGTCCTGCTTTACCAAGGTTTACAAGTCCATGTTGTTCGTTTCCGACAACACCAACTGTAGCACGACAAGTTCCAAGAATCATACGAACTTCGCCAGATTGAAGACGAACAAGAACGTATTTACCTTCTTGACCCAATACTTGAGCAGAAGCTCCAGCTGCACGGACCAATTCTCCACCACGGCCTGGTTTCAACTCGATGTTGTGGATCAAAGTACCAACTGGGATGTTAGCAAGTGGAAGAGAGTTTCCGACTTTGATATCTGCTTCAGGACCTGAAACGATACGTTGACCAACTTCAAGACCTTTTGGAGCGATGATGTATGCTTTCACACCGTCAGTGTAGTGTACAAGAGCGATGTTTGCAGAACGGTTTGGATCGTACTCGATTGTTTTAACAACTGCTTCAACGTTGTCTTTGTTACGTTTGAAGTCAACCAAACGGTAGAAACGTTTGTGCCCACCACCTTGGTGACGAACAGTGATACGACCGTTGTTGTTACGACCAGCCTTGTTCTTCAAAGCAACAAGCAATGATTTTTCAGGAGTGCTTGTTGTGATTTCAGCGAAATCCAAAGAAGTCATATTACGGCGACCGTTTGTTGTTGGTTTATAAACACGAATTCCCACGATATTTCCTCCTTAGATTATTCAGCTTCAACAGCAAACAACTCGATTGCTTTTGAATCAGCTGTAAGAGTGATGATAGCTTTTTTAGTTTTGTTAGTAAAACCAGTGTAACGTCCAACACGTTTAGCTTTTGGTTTTACGTTGATTGTGTTAACGTTGGCAACTTTAACACCTTCAAAAGCAGCTTCAACAGCTTGCTTGATCAAAAGTTTGTGTGCACGAGTGTCAACTTCAAATACATACTTTCCTGCTTCAAGCTGAGCCATTGAGCTTTCAGTAATAACAGGTTTTTTGATAACATCATACAAATTCATTATGCAAGAACCTCCTCGATTTTAGAGATAGCTGCTTGAGTAACAAGAAGTTTGTCACTATTTGCGATGTCAAGAACACTTGCAGTTGTAGCAGTCGCAACTTTCACATTTGGAAGGTTACGAGCTGAAAGAGCTGCGAATTCGTTTCCTTCTTCAAGAATAACAAGGACTTTAGAATCGATGCTCAAAGCTGCAAGAACTTTTGCAAATTCAGCAGTTTTTGGAGCTGTAAATTCAAGAGAATCAACGGCTACAAATTTGTTTTCAGCAACTTTTTCTGAGTAAACAGATTTAAGCGCAAGGCGACGAACTTTTTGAGGAAGTTTGTACGCATAGCTACGTGGAGTTGGTCCGAAGACAGTTCCACCACCACGCCATTGTGGAGAGCGGATAGAACCTTGACGAGCGCGTCCAGTTCCTTTTTGACGCCATGGTTTGCGTCCGCCACCTGAAACAGCTGAGCGATTTTTAACTGCGTGAGTTCCTTGACGAAGGCTAGCACGTTGGCTGATGATCACATCAAACACAACAGATTGGTTTGGTTCAATACCAAAGATTGCATCGTTAAGAACAACTTCGCCAGCTTGTTTACCAGTTTGGTCAAATAATGTTACATTTGCCATTTTGACTGTATTCCCCTTTCTTTATTATTTACCAGCTTTAACTGCTGATTTGATAGTGATAAGAGATTTCTTAGCACCTGGTACGTTACCTTTGATAAGGATAACGTTCTTTTCTGGAACAACTTGTACAACTTCAAGGTTTTGAATTGTTACGCGGTCGCCACCCATGCGTCCTGCAAGGTTTTTACCTTTAAATACGCGGTTAGGTGCAACAGGTCCCATAGAACCTGGACGACGGTGGTAACGAGAACCGTGAGCCATTGGTCCACGTGATTGTCCGTGGCGTTTGATAACACCTTGGAAACCTTTACCTTTAGAAGTACCAGTTACGTCAACAACGTCTCCAGCTGCGAATGTTTCAACTGTAATTTCAGCACCAACTTCCAAGCCTTCAACGTTTTTGAATTCACGAATGAAGCGCTTAGGAGCCGTGTTAGCTTTCGCTACATGTCCTTTAGCAGGTTTGTTGCTCAATACTTCGCGTTTGTCATCGAAACCAACTTGGATAGCGTTGTATCCATCTGTTTCTACAGTTTTAACTTGAAGAACAACGTTTGGAGTTGCTTCAATAACTGTTACAGGGATCAATTCGCCAGCTTCAGTGAAGATTTGAGTCATTCCCACTTTTTTCCCTAAGATTCCTTTTGTCATGAGAAAATAGTTCCTTTTCTATATTTTTTATTCAAAAAGTTTTTAACGAGCGTTTTTCATGCTCAAGGTTTCAAACTTTGGATTAAAGCTTGATTTCTACGTTTACACCACTTGGAAGATCCAATTTCATCAAAGCATCAACTGTTTTTTGAGTTGGGNTGATGATATCGATCAAACGTTTGTGTGTACGCATTTCAAATTGTTCGCGAGAGTCTTTGTATTTGTGAGTCGCACGAATAATTGTGTAGAGGCTACGCTCAGTTGGAAGTGGGATTGGACCCGCAACTTGTGCACCTGTACGAGTAGCTGATTCTACGATTTTTGCAGCCGCTGTGTCAAGCGTACGGTGTTCGTAAGCTTTCAAACGGATACGGATTTTTTTGTTTGCCATCTTTTTCTCCTTTTCGTCTATTTAAGATAATAGGCTAGCTCCACAAGAAAACCGACGCGTGTTGCGTGGCAATGCAACCGAGCGTGTCGCAACCTCTTGCATCAAAGCTAAGGCTGTAATTTACAGCACCATAATAGAATAACACAAAGCCCCTGCGATTGCAAGGGATTTGTGAGCTTTTTTTCGTTTTTTTACTAATCTAAGTTACTAGAGTATTTTCTGATCCTCTTTCGTAAATAAAACTTAGTTTAACAATTTACCCATTTTTGGGGGTGGCGATAAAGATAGACACTGTCTGATCTGGATCATATTTTTCAAAATCAATACTATACTGACGTTGCAGTTCTCTTGCTTCTTCTGCCTGCCAAATTTGCTGCCAGGTATGGAGGAAACCTTTTGAATCACTTGTATCCACCTCAAATACTTGGTATGTTTGCCCTGAAGTGTCAAAATCCCAGTCTTCTTTATCGGATAGACTACAGAGCGACAAGCTGTAATCCCCCTTGTAGTCACTGACATAATCATGATAGACTGCATAAATCGGAAGCCCTTGGGCAAATGCCTCCTCTACTTCTTTCTGGTGTTCCTGCCATAGATGGCTAATTTTTTCCATCATGCTTGGATCTTGGAAATTATTGGTAGAGATACTACTGATTATTTTTAAAAACATTCCTTCGCTCCTTTTACTTTCACTTCTAAGGTGACTGACTAGCAATCAACCTCAGCTCTAAACTTTCTAACTACCAAGAGGCTACTTCACTCAACAAAATGAAATAGCATTCTTTGCGTATAGGATATATCTCGCCATTCACTATCAACTCCCTTTTCCTAGAGAGAATGGCACCCATAGTAAACAAAACGTTCAATTTACCGGTCTCAATCAGAGCCGAAAAACAATACAGACTTCGACCAAGACCAGCCTTCCAACTCTTATTGATATAGTTTGGAAAGTTTTTAACGAGCATTTTTTATGCTCAAGTCTAGGACATAAAGAGATTCAAACTCAAAGCAAAAATAGGAAACTGACGCGCGTTGCGTGGCAATGTATCCAATCGTGATCACAACCTCTTGCATAACAGCTAAGGCTGTAATTTACAGCACCACGGTAGAATAACACAAAGCCCCTGCGATTGCAAGGGATTTGTTAGGTTTTTTCGTTTTTTTGGGATGAAACTGTTTTCCTATTTCATCTTCATACAATTACTAATTTACGACTATTAAAACCAATCTTTTCTTCTATATAATACGGGTCATTTTGGCTTTGAATTTATCTTCTGATTGATCCACTAAGATATCTGCTTTAAACTCGGTTTCTCTATAGTAACGCTGATACTGCTCCCGTCTCATCTGATGGCTAGCTAGTATAAAGGAAGCATCGCGATTTCTCATAGTCGTATCTCGAGCTAGGCGCCGCTTTAATTCGGTCTCTTCATCCGTGTAGAAACAGATAGTTTTGTCAAAGAGTTCCTTGGGTAGGAAAGCCACAGACATCCCTTCGACAAGCAGTATCGGTTTCGAACCAGATAAGACTTCGCTTGGCTTCCAAGGTTCATCAATCGTCAAGATGTCCAGGCCTGCCTGCAAGGCGAGAATATCTCTCTGCAAACTTGCCAGTTCATGCGCCACTGGCAGACAAGCTGTCACCTTTTGATCAGGTGCTTGCTTTGGTATTACCAGGTGACGTTCTGAAGTGATATAGGGATCTGTTTCTAGTAAATTTACTGTAGTAGAATCTAGTGCTTGATATAATTCCTGAGCGAAGGTTGACTTGCCTGATGCACCGTGACCGTAGATCCCCAGTGTTTTGACGTTTCCCGTTTCGATCTCTGAGACCAGTTGGTCTATTAAGTCTTTTTTCTTCATTCTCTCTTCACCTGTTCATAGCTTTCTTTTCCGTCATTGAGCTTGTCCCAAATAACTATTTGCCCACTTTTGAGGGATTTTTGCACATCAATAATCCGCTGATTAGAGGAACCTCGGAACTGGAGCATGAGATTGCGCTTGCTTTTGTCATAACGACCATCGACAAGGATGTCAATCAACGACAAGAGTTCCAGCTTGTCTGGAGTCTCCAGCATCATTTCTTCCCAAGTATAACCTGTCCAGGACCAGATGTCTTTATCTGGCAATTCCTTACGAATGCGTTTAACGAGGGGCAAGAGAATCCCCGTATTGAGAAAAGGTTCTCCTCCTAGCAAGGTCAAGCCTTGAACATAGGGCTGGGCAAGGTCTTCCATAATCTGTTCTTCTAACTCTGCTGTATAAGGAATGCCTGCATTGAATGACCAAGTCGCAACATTATAACAGCCCTCACAGTGGAACATACAACCTGCTACGTAGAGGGAGTTGCGCACGCCTTCTCCATCCACAAAGTTGAAGGCCTTGTAATCAATGATTCGTCCCTTACTAAGCTCCTCACTTTTCCATTCACCTGGTTTTGGTGTATTCCATGTCATTCTTCTACTCCAAATCTATCCAGTAGCGCTGACTTCTATCGATTGTATTTTCGTAAACACCGCCAGCGGAGAGAATCGTGCGGCGGCTGGCTTCGTTGTCTTCATCGCAGGTAATCAGCACTCGTTCCAATCCTTGCTTTCGAGCCTCTGCTAGTCCTAATCTCAACTGCTCCTTCCCATATCCTTTGCCTCGTTGACTGGGACGGATAGAATAGCCAATATGACCGCCTTCCACAAATAATTTGTCATTCAAGGACAAGCGCAGGGCTAAAAATCCCAAAGGCAAGCCAGTCTCATCAAATGATAAAAATTTGATTGCAGGAACCCAGCCTACTGGCAGGTTGGCAGCATCCTCTTGCTGCTCTACAATCTTTAAACAATCCTCGTAATCCTTTGCTCGCTTCCAAGCGGAGCCCATGCCACCGTGCATATAGGATTTTGCTGCATCGAACTCCGCAATCATCTCTAATATCGCTTCTTTATCTTCCAAAGTTGGTCGTCTTAGCTCCATGCTTCCTCCTTAATCGACATCAATCCAATAGCGCTCCGTTCCGTTTCGAACATCCTCCAACTCCCCACCATTAGCTAAGATAACAGCTCGGCTTGCTGGATTTTCTGTGCTACAGGTCACAAGCGCTTTTTTGATGTTCTTTCCCTTGGCGACTTGCAAGCCTTGTCGGAGAGCTTCTTTGGCATAACCTTTACCTCTTTTAGAAGGGCGGATGGAGTAGCCAATATGTCCACCTTCTTCCAATAAGAAGTCATTGAGGCACAAGCGGATATTGAGAAATCCTACAGCTTGACCATCTATCGAAAAAGCGACTAACTGAATATCAGGCACCCACCCTTCAGGCAAATTAATCCCCATTTCATGATCCTGATTGTTTTTTAACCACTCTTCATAAACAAAATTCTCAGCATCTCAAAATCCGCCATCGTGGGCTGATTGAGTCTGTTCAAACTCTGCCATCATCTCTAAAACTGTTGCTTTATCTGCCAATGTTGGTCTGCGTAGTATCATTTTTACCTCCAATTAAGAGAAAAGCGAGAGCGGACTCTCACTTTTATTTTTTCTTGTTCTTGTTTAAAAACTGTTCTCTGAGGTTGAGCAAGCGTTCTTTTTTTCCTACTCCACCTTTCGAATGTTTTTCATGATAACGGGTTACTTGAGCACGTCCCTTATCGTCTAATTGGTATTTCCCCATTGCGTTTCCTTCTAATTTGTTACTTCATGTCCGGCTGTTTTAATAGTTGAACCGTTCATGTGTTTGACACGCGCAGCGATTTCCTTGTGGCGTCCGTTAACCATCGGACGCGCTTGAGGATTTCCCAGATAACCACACGTACGTTTGACCACATCTACTGTTTTAGGGTCGCTATTGCCACAGTTGGGACAAGCAAATCCTCGCTCAGTTGGTTCAAAATCCCCTTCAAAATCACACTTGTAGCAACGATCAATCGGAGTATTGGTCCCTAGATAGCCGACACGGTCATAGGCATAGTCCCAAACAGCTTCCAGGGCTTTAGGATTTTGTTGAAGAACTGGATACTCACAATAATGGATGAAACCACCTGACGCACCTGCTTCTGGGTAAACTTTCTCAAAGTCCAATTTTTCAAACGGTGTTGGATTTTTACGAACATCGTAGTGGAAAGAGTTGGTGTAGTATTCCTTGTCCGTGATGTCCGGAATAGAGCCGAACTTCTCTGTATCCAAGCGACAGAAGCGGTCTGTCAGGCTTTCAGACGGTGTGGAGTAGATAGAGAAATGGTAACCATATTGGTCAGACCACTCTTCCACACGACGTTTCATATCGCGAATGATATCCAGTGTGAATTCCTTGGCTTCAGGATTGCTTTCCCAGCTATTTCCAAAGAAGACTGTCGCTACCTCGTACAAACCGATGTAACCCAACGAAACTGTCGCACGACGATTCTTAAAGAGTTGATCTACACTTTCTTCTTTTCCAAGACGGCGTCCGAAGGCCCCGTACTGATAGAGAATAGGGGCGTTTGCTGGTGTTGCTTCCTTGGTCCGTTCAACACGGTAAACTAGAGCATCTTCTGCGATGTTCATCCGTTCGTTGAAGATTTCCCAAAACTTATTCAGATCCCCTTCAGACTCGAGGGCGATACGAGGCAGATTGACTGTCACAACACCTAGATTCATCCGACCAGAATTGACTTCTACGCCATTCTCATCCTTCCATCCTTGAAGGAAAGAACGGCAGCCCATAGGTACCTTGAAAGAACCAGTCAACTCGATAATCTTATCATAGGATAAGACATCCGGGTACATCCGTTTGGTTGCACACTCGAGGGCCAACTGTTTGATGTCATAGTTTGGAGTCCCTTCTTCCAAGTTAAGGCCTCTTTTAAGCGTAAAGATGAGTTTAGGGAAGATGGCTGTGCGGTGTTCTGAGCCAAGACCCTTGATACGAATGGTCAAGATAGCTTTTTGAATTTCCCGTTCAAAACGACTAGTTCCTAGACCAAAACCTAGTGAAGTAAAAGGTGTTTGTCCATTTGAAGTGAAGAGGGTGTTGATTTCATACTCAAGAGATTGCATGGCATCATAGATGTCTTTTTGGGTTTTCTTCCAAGCATAATCATCCCGTTTTTCAGGCAAGACCCACTCTTTCGCATCCTTGAGGTGCTTTTGGTAATTCTTCTCTGCATAAGGCGCCAAGACTTCATCGATACGGTCAGCTGAGCAGCCCCCGTACTGGCTAGAAGCAACGTTGGCGATGATTTGTGAAATCTGAGCTGTCGCAGTCTGGATAGACTTGGGACTCTCTACCTCCGCATTACCAATTTTAAAGCCATTTTCCAACATCCCTTTAAAATCAATCAAACAGCAGTTAGTCATAGGAGTATAGGGGCTGTAGTCCAAGTCATGATAGTGGATATCCCCTTTTTGGTGAGCATTGGCTACGTGCTTAGGAAGCATCTGCAATCCGATTGATTTCCCCACAATCCCTGCTGTCAAATCACGCTGGGTATTAAAGACATCGCTGTCTTTATTTGCATTTTCATTGACAACTGCTTGATCTTTATTGAGAAGTTTATGAATGCTAAAGTTGATATCTGTCGCTTTTGAGCGCTCAAAATCCCTCTGTGTCCGATAAGTGATATACTCTTCAGCCAAGGCATATTCTTTGGCTTCAAGAAGTTCATGTTCTACGATATTCTGAATCTCATAAATCTTCACACCTTTAGGGAAACGACTGTGAATTTCGGTAACGATTCTTTCAACTAGACCATTTAGGCGTTTTTCTACTAGAGGTGTAACGTCCATAACCTTTTCCGCCGCCTTGTGGAGAGCCTTGTCAATCTTGTCTACATCAAATACTACACGTCTACCATCTCGTTTTTCAACGAACAAGGTGGGAACGGTTGCAAGCTTTTCTTCTAATACAATCATATCCATGCTCTTTTCTAAAATATTGTTAAATAGTTTATATTCAGTATTATACCACTCTAAAAATAAAAATCAATATCTTGTGTTAAAAATCCTAAAATTTTTAAAATTCCACAAGATATTGATTTTTGTTATTTGAATTTATAAAGCTTAAACTCGCTAGTATCTGTCTGAACAAGCTCATAGTTTTCACTGAGCCAGCTCTCTACATCTGACCACAAGGCAACTTTTTGATTGACCACAATCATCTTCGGTTGATTCTCTTTCAGATCATTCATCAGTTTGGTTTTATTTTCGTCGCTTGCAGTATAGAGTGTTGGAGTTGATAGAGAAGTCGGCGCCAAGCGTTCACTTGCACGGTAGAAATCAGGACGATCATCCCAAGCATAGACACGATCCTCAGAACTCGTTTGCTGTTTTACCATGCTAGCAAGACGTTCTCTCTCCTGATAAGTCGCTGGATGCGAAAGGTAGCGACTCACGATAGGAAGAACAATAAGATAGGCAAGGGCAATCAGTGGTAGATAGAAATTTCCTTTAAGGAAAGAAGTTTGTTTCTCACGTCTTCTTCTACGACGACTCCCTCCATCCGAAACATCTTCCTTGATTCCTGTCAGAAGGAGTAGGGTCAAGAAAGGAAGGAGAGCAACGAGATGAGTACCGTTGACAGGGTCTTTTGAGAAAATCAAGAGCCCCAAAGAAAGTAATAAGCCCAAACTAGCAGCAATTGATAGGGAATACTGCTTAGCTGGTTTTGACTGGAACAAACCAGAAAAGAGCAAAGTAAGGGAACCTAGCCCAATAGCAAGTAAGCCGTAGAAGGCTGCATTTTCAAGCAAATGCGCATTTGAAAAGAGGCTAAGAGTATTTACTGGATACAAGGTCTGGCTAATGGCATCCCCAAAACTACCTGTTAATACTGTATAGTAGCCCAAAGGATAGAATAAGAGTGAGAACCCTAAGGCTGACGCAAAAAATTGATATAAACCATGAACAAAGTGACCTTTGCCTAAGTTAAAGCCGATAATTCCCAAGGCTAGTGTAGCTGCCAATAAGGCTGTTGGGGTTGGCGCAAGGAAGAAAGCGAGAGCAAGGCTCATACCAACACGTAAAAATCCTTTGTCATCCTTTGGATAAGCTAGGTAGTTCGTAACAATGCTAAGTGAATAAAATAGGAAAGGCAAGGCTAGCAAGAGAGCATAGCCACCACCAAAAGCGAGACCTGCTACCAACAAATTAAACACAAACACAAGCTGCTTGGCTTCTTCTACACGGTCTGTAAGACTATCCGCAGATTTAAAAAGAAAAACGCCTGCTCCAAACAAGGCCAACCACTCAACCAAAGCAATCAGAATACTGCCTTGTGAAAGATAGGTAAGCAGGTAATAGAGCAATCCCTCCGTCCCAAAATAATCGGTATACATTTGACCATTTTGATGCAAGGCCCAACCAGTATAAAGATCCTGAGTTTGTTGCGGGCTTACTAAACCAAAAATAAGGGGGATAACCACAGAAATAGCTGTAGCCACTAAACTCCAAAGCAAGATACTAAAAAAGGGAATCGGAGCTCCTTCTCGCTTTTCTGGAACGGACCAGTCTTGGTAATGAGATTTTTCTTGTTTCTCATCTATTTTCCCGTATACATTCATTCAATTTCTCCTCTAAGTTTATCTGTTTTAGTATATCAAAATCTTACAGGAATGTCAGCTTGGGATTGATATTTGCTGAATTTCTTATCCAATAGCGCAAAGCGTTCGATTTCACGAAAACGGTGGAATCGACTATTTCTATACTCTCTGATAAAATCATCATCTTCTAGATTAAGCATGGTTTTCTCCTTTACCTATCTATTCGTAAGAAGACAAAAAAGATCCAGCCTTGGGCTAGATCTTGATGGATAGTTAGAGCATAGGCGTAAACAACTGGACAATTTCCTTGATCAGGCTTTGATACCAGCTTGTTTTGATGGTGTGGGGATAAATTTCTTGAGAAACTTTAAAAATCTCTTCGAAATCCCTTTCAATATCGATGATGGACTGCGTCCTATAAAGCAAGACGGCATTTTCATAGTGGTGAAGTAAACTCCGATAGTCAAAATTGATGGTTCCCACAGTAGCTGCCTCTCCATCGACAAGCATTTGCTTGCTATGAAGGAATCCCGGGCTATACTCATAAATTCGAACCCCCGCAGATAGCAAGTCTGGATAGGCTCCTCGAGTAACTAACTGAATAACCTTCTTATCTGGGATACAAGGCGTCACAATTCGCACATCTACCCCTCTCAGAGCCGCATTTTTGATACTTTCAGTTAGATCATAGTCAGCGATCAGATAGGGAGTCGTGATATAAACATAGTCTGTGGATTGATTGATAAGGTTTTGATAGACCGTTTTTCCAACCTGGGCTCGGTAGATGGGTTTTGGTCCACTACTATAGGGAATACAGAGCCCCATCCCATCTTTGGGTTGATTTTCGAGATGGTATTGGTCAAAGTCGCTAATTTCCCCACGGTTGATATACCAGGTTGATAAAAAGAGTCTAGTAAAAGCCTTAACCGCCGATCCATCTACGCGAATACCGCTATCCTTCCAATAACCAAAGCGTTCGATATGGTTGATATACTCATCTGCCAGATTGACACCACCTGTATAGGCAATTTGACCATCGATAACCATGATTTTACGGTGATCACGGTTGTTATAGGCAACGGTTAAGCGCGGAATCACCTTGTTAAATTTGTGAGCTTCAATCCCTCGACTGCGAAGGTGAATGGTATAATCTCCAGGCAAGGTTGCCATACAACCAATATCATCATAGAGGAGCTTCACTTCTACCCCTTGAGCCGCCTTTTCTTCCAAAATCTCCAAAATACTATTCCACATCAAACCTTCTTCGATGATATAGTATTCAAGAAAGATAAACTTCTCGGCTTTTTTGAGATCCTCTAGCATCTGATGCCACATACTTTCACCAGATGCAAAAAATTGTGTATCCGTTCGATTATAGACATCGGCATTCGTGTCCATGCTGAGGAGAGATTTGATAACCCCGTAAGCTGACTTGTCNTGTTCCTTTAACTCCAAACGGAGAGCTCTGCTATTGTCCTCTCTATCAACCATTGATTGGAGCTGCTTCAGCTGCTTCATTTCTTTTTTAGATAAACGACGCTCTCCAAACATGATATAGAGTAAGGGGCCAAACACTGGCACAAAGGCTACTAACAGCCATGTTACCTTACTCTCAGGATTCATAGACCGATTGACAATCGATACAATGGTCGCTAAACTCACTAAAATGACTAGGATAATCCAGACAATTGGAGCCATCTGCCCTAGATAGAGAAATAAACCAAAGACGATAAACAACTCTGCCAACATGATGGTAATACTGAAACCATATTTGGACATGAGTAGCTGCATTTTTCTAGCTGTCATACATCCCCTTTCTTTTCTAACATTCTCCCTCACCGATAGATAAACTAATGTTTCTACTAGTATACCTCAGTTCAGGGGTAGATGGCAACCTTTTACCTTTTTTTATTCAAAACTATTCCAAGAACTGCAAGATTCTTCAACTACACCCTCACTATACAAAACGCTGCCCTTTTTATATTTTTAACTAGGGGATTAAGAGGCTTAAAAAGAACTACCATAATGATAGTTCTTTCCAATATTATTTATATTTTCGGGAATACGTCGCTTCCTCTTAAGTTAATCACTAGAAGAGTTCTTTATAAAGAGCAATGGTCTCTTCTAAAGTTGGCATGAATGGATTGCCTGGCGCACAAGCATCGATCAAGGCATTCTTAGAAAGGTAGTCAAAGTCAAAGTCTTTTTCTTGGATACCGAGTTCAGTGAGTTTCTTCGGAATACCAACAGTTTCAGAAAGTTTCTCAATCTCAGCGATAGCATAGTCAGCACATTCTTGGTCTGTTTTCCCTTCCACATGGAGTCCCAAGGCCTTGGCTACATTGCGGAAAGCTTCTGGTACACGCTTGGCATTTTCACGCTCTACAACTGGAAGAAGCATGGCACAGCAGACACCATGTGGCAAGTTATATACCGCACCGAGTTGGTGAGCCATAGAATGAACATAGCCCAAACCAGCATTATTAAAGCTCATACCACCGAGGAAGATGGCATTGACCATCGCCTCACGCGCTTCAATATCTTGGCCATTTGCTACAGCACGAGGAAGATACTCCTTGATGAGTTCAATCGCTCCGATAGAGAGTTTCTTGGTCACATTATAAGCACCTGGTGTTACTAAAGCCTCGACAGCGTGAGTAAGAGCATCCATACCTGTCGCTGCCGTCAATCCTTTCGGTTTTGAAAGCATGAGTTCTGGATCATTGACAGAGATGAGGGCGAGGCTGTTCTTGTCAACCATTACCATCTTGACCTTGCGTTCTTCGTCAGTAATGACATAGTTAATCGTAATTTCTGCAGAAGTTCCAGCAGTTGTATTGATTGCAACTACTGGCAATCCTTTTTTAGCAGACTTGTGGAGGCCTTCGTAGTCCCGTGGTTTTCCACCATTTGTAGCGATGATAGAGATACAACTAGCTGCATCCTGAGGAGATCCTCCTCCAAGACTGATGATGAAGTCGCATCCATGCTCTTTCAGGGCAGCCACTCCGTCTGTGACGTTCTTGCAAGTCGGATTTGGCTCCACATCGCTAAAGATGACATATTCAATCCCTTCAGCATCTAATGGTTTTAGGACCTTAGGTAAAATATCACTTCCCTCGATGAACTTGTCTGTCACCAAAAGGGCCTTCTTATACCCCAGTTCCTTGATATACGGACCTACTTCATTTACAACACCTTTACCAATAAGGTTAACTGATGGAACGTAAAATGTAGCCATATGCTTTTCCTCCTGCGCCTCTGCGCTATCGATTATTCACTATAAGTATACGACCTTATAAGAAGTTTTACAAATATTTGTAAGCGTTTTAAGCAAAAAGTTAGTAAAGAACCGCCAGCCTTTTTTTCAAGAAAAAAGCTCCAAAAAGATAGCTTTCATCTCATTGGAACTTTTACTTAATCATTATTGCTTCGTTAAGACTACTCGGTCAGATGCCTCTCGGTCCATGTCATCGATAATCATTTGATTACCATTAACCGCGTAAATTTTAACATCATCTCCGATAATGACACGTTGATTTTCTGGCTCAAAGGTGACTTGCTTGATTTCCTTATCTCCATCTGGTTCGACCTCAGTCCATGTACCAGTTTTGCCTGTTACAACAAGAGTGATCTGGTCGTTCTCATCTTTTCCAGTATAGGTACCATCAATATTAGTCGGTTGAGCTGCCGCAGTAGTGTCCTGGCTTGAAGACGCCTGTGGTTGACTAGCACTGGTAGCAGCACTAGAAGATGATTCTTGTTGAGTAGATGATTGTTGAGCAGATGGCTGGGTAGATGCTTGTTCCTTAGGTCCACAAGCTACTAAAAGACTAAGAATTGCTAAAGAAGCAATAGAAAGTGTGAATATTTTCGTTTTCATAGTGACTTCCTTTCTTTTGTGCTAATGTATTTCTGAAATCGTTTTTGAATTTTCCTATCCCCAGTATAGCAACTTAAATCTAGAAGGTCAACTAATCTCATGATCTCCCACCAAACCCGCTCGTACTTCCGAGATAAAATAGAGAGAGCCCGTCACAAAAAGCAAGTCCTGATTGTTGGCATTTTCTTCAAATTTGCTGATAAAATCACGATAAGAGTCAACCAGTTTATAACCAGAAACATCGCTTTCTTCTAGAGATCCTTGGTAGTCAAAGCCTGTTACCTTAAGTTCCACCTGAGGTAACTGCTCAGATAGATAGCCCAACATTCCTTGATAATCTTTGCGTTTAAGGGCACCAAAAAGGATGCAGACTTGATAGCCTTGTTGGATTTTTCCTTGGATAAACTCTACCAGACGAATCAAGGCTGGCAGATTGTGAGCCCCATCTAGGTAGATTTGCGGGCGAATTCGTTCCAATCGACCTGCCCAGTGGGTCTCCTTCAAAGCCTGTCTGACAAGCTCTTCTTCGACACCTTCCTCTCTTGACGCCATAAACAGAAGAAAAGTTTCTAAAGCCAAGGCGGCATTTTCTTGCTGATAGGCACCTTCCAAACCGATTTCAAGCTGGGAAAAGCTTGCTAGGCTACTTGAAAAATGCCCAGCTTTCAAGGTGAAGTCTTGCCCAGTTTGATAAAGTTCAGCAGCTAACTCTCTCGCTGTATTTTGACAGACAAGTTTAGCTTCTGGAGCGAGCTTAGCAATGACCGCCTTCTTTCCAGCCCTGAAAATACCAGCTTTCTGCTCGGCTATTTCCTCCAGACTATCGCCCAAGGTCTCCTGATGATCTAGACCAATCGAAGTAATAACTGCAATCTCGCCTGTTACGACATTAGTGGTGTCAAGCAAACCACCAATCCCCACCTCTAGCAGGACTAGATCCACTCCCTGCTCTTTAAAGTAAAGCAAAGCAATCAGGGTCAACAACTCAAAGAAAGACAATTGATCATGTGTTTCTAAGAGAGTTTTCTCCATCTCCTTGACCTGGTTAGCTATACGGACAAAGTCTTCCTCTGCGATTGGTTGCCCATTAATACAGATTCGATCATGGATACTGACGATATGAGGAGAGGTAAAAGTACCAACTTTTTTACCATGAGCAACAAACAACTCTCTCATAAAGGCAATAGTTGACCCCTTACCGTTAGTCCCTGTTACGTGGATAATGGGATAAGTCTCCTCAGGATTCCCCAACAAATCCACAGCTCGCTGCATTCGTCCAAGACCAGATCTAAAGTTTAAACCAATCCGACTATGAAGCCATTCTTCTACTTCAAACATACATGTCTCCTTAACAAAAGTCCAATCAACTACCGCATCAAAGTATGATTACAAATAAAAAGCGAGGTTGGGACAAAAATCCCAACCTCTTACCTGGTTAGCTAATCACTAGCTACTATGAATTTCAACGTGGGCTAAAAACGTCCCCCGGACATTCCAACTCTTTCTAGTTTCTAGGAGTTGGGGTGATACAGTCTCCCAGACTTACCAGTTCTCTCTTATTTTAAGGAACTGGGGTAAAAACGTTCCCCGGATATTCCAACTCTTCCAATTTTTAGGAGTTGGGCTGATACAGTCTCCCAGACTGTATCACTCCTCCATAAAGCTGTTGAAGACTTCTTCAATCATGTTCCATTCGTCTTCTGAGTCTTCTGGGATTGGTTGCAATTCGCCTTCTGTTCCGTCTTCATTTTCGATGAATGAGTAAGCTTGGATTTCAACTTCACCATTTTCATCTTCTTCTGCGTTAACTGGCACTAGAAGAACATAGTTTTTACCAAATTCTTCTTTCCCGTCGATGGTCAAAAGGATTTCAAATAAAGTTTCATTTCCTTGCTCATCTACTAGTGTAATCAATTCACGTTCTTCGTGGTCATGGTTGTGATCGTGTGACATAGTTTCTCCTCTGTCTTAAAATTTTCTATCTAAATAATTTTGCAAAATCAGCTGAGCAGCCAACTTATCAATAACTTTCTTGCGTTTGTTACGGCTGATATCTGCTTGTTCAATCAACATACGTTCCGCAGCGACCGTTGTCAAACGCTCATCCTGATAGTCTACTGGCAAACCAAAGAGTTCTTCTAGCTTGGCACCATAGGCTTGACTGGCTTCTACTCGCGGACCGCTGGTATTGTTCATGTTTTTAGGCAGACCTACTACAAAGCGTTCCACCTTATAGCTGTCAACCAATTCCTTGATACGGTCAAAACCGAACTGGCCCTGATCCTCATTAATCTGGATGATTTCAAGTCCCTGAGCGGTGAAGCCTAGGGGATCGCTAATCGCTACCCCTACTGTTTTTGAACCGACGTCCAATCCCATAATTCTCATAGATTATAGATCGACTCCTTGTCCTTTAAGGTAGTAGCGTACCAATTCTTCAACAATTTCATCACGCTCATACTTACGGATTTGATTTCGTGCATTGTTGTAACGAGGAACGTAGGCAGGGTCTCCACTCAATACATAACCGACGATCTGGTTAATCGGATTGTAGCCCTTGTCATTCAAAGAAGCATAAACATCTGTCAATGTTTCGCTAATTTCTTTCTTATTGGAATCATCCAATTTAAACCGTACAGTTTCTTCAGTAAATCCCATTCTAACACCCTCTTTCCTTAGAATAGTACTATTATAGCACATTCCCTGACGTTCTACAAATAAGTCAGTCTATTTATTTGGATTTTCTATTGTTCTGTCGCCCCATTTGCCACTCTATCTGCAATATATTGGCTAGGTTCGTTTTTTAAGAGATTTTCAAGACCGATATTTTTTAAATATTCTAGCTGAGATGCCTTTTTGACATCCAATACTTGAAAATCATAAGTCGTTGTCGTCTGGATTTCTGTCTCGCTGAGTAGCTTGGTTTCCAGTGTAAATCCAGCTAGTTTGCGTGCTTCTTGGATGGTCTCATCCTTCTCTTCAGCTTCTAGAAGCGCTTTTTGCGTCTCCTCTAGGCCATTTCCAGAGATAAAGGTCTTGAGTTCATCCCCGACAGGTCGTTTTTGCTGAATGGTCAAGGTCAAAAACTGATTGCCTTTATAGGTAATGGTCTGAGTCTGCTGCGTTCCATTTTCTGACTTCGGCATCAACAGGGTCTTGGTGACAACCGTATTCTTTTCAGCATTGTCCAAAACGGGAAGGTTTGATTGGAGGGGTTCAGACGTGGTTGTGGAAGCAGCAGGGGTTTCCTTTTTTTGCCCACATCCCGCAAGCAAAAAGAGGAGAGCAAAACTAGCAATTAGTAACTTTTTCATAATTCCTCACTTGATTTTAAAACAAAAGAGCAAACAAGGCCAGGAGTCACTCCCAGCCTTGATGTTTTATAGAGCTGCACGTAGACGTGCTTCTGCATTTTCTACATTACGGACAGAGCGTGGCAAGAAGGCACGGATATCATCTTCTTTATAGCCGACTTGTAGGCGCTTCTCGTCAACGAGAATCGGACTCTTTAAGATTCGTGGTGTTTCCATGATTAAGTTGAGCACTTCATTGACACTCAAATCCTCGATGTCAACTCCAAGTGCCTTAGCGTAGCGGTTTTTTGACGAAACGATACTGGCAATTCCATTATCTGTTTTCGTTAGAATATCTAATAACTCTTCTCTTGTAATTCCTTCTTTACCGAGATTTTGTTCTTTATAACTTAACTGGTGGGCATTGAGCCAGGTTTTCGCTTTTTTACAGCTAGTACAACTTGAGACTGTATAAATTTTGATCATGTACCTACCCCTTTCGCTACATGTTACTATCAGTTTAGTCTATTATACCATAAAAAACATCCGACTTGCGACCTATTTTTAAAAAAATTTAACTTTTTTCGCGATTTTCGTACTTTTTTCTTGACAAATTCAATTTATAACCAACTTCTAAATTTTTTGATATAGATTCGTTTCACAACTGTAACACTTATCATATAAAGAATAATTATCAAAAGCANAAAGAGGAAATAAATTGGTTTCAAAGGGGTTAAATGAAGCAGGCCAGCAATTGAAGAATAGGGAAGGAAGGTCACAAAACTGGCTGCTAGCAAGGTTGTCCCAAGAACCAACCATGACGGACGGCTTTGTAAGAAAGGGAGTTTTGCTGAACGAAGCATATGGATGACCATGGTTTGGGACCACATGGATTCAATGAACCAACCTGTCTGGAACAGGATGATAAAGCCCGTTGCAGACTCTGCTCCGTGAACATAGGCTTGACCTGTCGTCATTGGGACAATGACAAAATAGAGCAAGATAAAGGTCAAAATATCAAAGGCAGAAGAAATCGGACCCATCCAAATCATAAAGCGAGTAATAGACTTGGCTTCCCACTTATGAGGATGTTTCAAAAAGTCTTCATCCACATTATCAAATGGCAAGGCAATGCAAGAAAGGTCGTAGACGAGGTTTAACACAATCAAGTGAATCGGAGCCATAGGGAGGAAAGGTAAAAAGATACCAGACACTAAGAGTGACAGAATATTCCCGAAATTAGAGCTGACCGTCATCTTGATATATTTGGTCATGTTGGCATAGACTTTGCGTCCTTCTACCAGCCCTTTTTCAAGCACCATCAAATCCTTATCTAGCAAAATGACATCAGCCGTTTCTTTGGCAATATCTACTGCTGTATCAACAGAAATTCCCACATCGGCTACTTTCATAGATGGAGCATCATTGATCCCATCTCCCATATAGCCGACACAATGTCCATTAGATTTGATTTGTAAAATGATTCGTGCTTTTTGATCCGGAGAGAGTTTAGCAAAGACAGTCACCTTCTCAACTGCTTGGGACAACTCTTCGTCCGTCATGGCATCAATATCAGAACCCAACAAGATTTGATCAACGTCTAAACCAACTTTTTCGCATACTGCTTGGGTTACCTTCTCATTATCCCCAGTCAAGATCTTGGTTTGAACACCATACTCTAATAAAGCTTGGATAGCAGGGGCTGCAGATGGTTTTGGTGGGTCTAGGAAGGCAAGATATCCTGTTAGAATCATCTCCTTTTCATCTTCAACAGAGTAAGCAAAACCTTCCTTTAAGCCTGTTTTATAAGCGACTCCCAAGACTCGTAAGCCCTGTTGATTGAGTTGGTCCACTTCTTTTAAGATTTCCACTCGGATATCATCCGTCAGAGGGCTAATCTGACCTTGATATTCCACATGGGTTGAAATCGCAAGCATCTCCTCTAAGGCACCCTTGGTTACCAAACTAACAGCTTCATTCTCATCCTTGACGATGACACTCATCCGTCTGCGTTCAAAATCAAAGGGCAATTCATCTATTTTTTGAAAGCTAGTATCCAAATTTTGTAGAATAGCGTGTTCTTTAGCTTCTTTTTCGGTTCTACTGATAATGGCACGGTCCATCAAGTTTTTCAAACCGGTTTGAAAGTAGGAATTGAGGTAGGCTCGTCTCAACACAGACAAATCCAAATCCCCATGTATATCCAAAGGATATTCAAGGACAATTTCGTCTTGGGTAAGTGTTCCGGTTTTATCCGTACACAGGATATCAATAGCACCTAGATCTTGTATGGCATTGAGTTTTTTGATAACGACTTTTTCCTTGGCCATGATAATGGAGCCTTTTGCTAGACTGGCCGTGATGATCATGGGAAGCATCTCAGGTGTAAGCCCGACACCCACGCTCAAAGCAAATACGCCAGCCTCTAACCAATCTCCATCCGTCAAACCATTGGAAAGAAATACGATGGGAACCATGACCAACATCAAACGGATTAAAAGCCAGGAGATACTGTTCATATCCCGTTCGAAAGAGGTGGGCTCGTCATAAGTATTGAGAGTCTGCTCTATTTCCCCCATCATGGTGTCATCACCGACCGCTAGAATCAAAGCCTTGGCGCTTCCTGATATCACGTTGGTTCCCATGAAGGCGAGCGCTTCTGCTTCTAGCAGACTATCAAAATTTGACTGACTCATTTTTGACAAAGCCAATTTTTCAACCGAATCACTTTCACCTGTCAAGCCAGACTGTTGAACAAAGAAATCACGTGATTCAATCAAAAGGAGGTCTGCTGGAATCATATCCCCAGCACTCAATTTGACTATATCTCCAACGACCAAATCTTCAATTGCGATCTCTAAACTCTGGCCTTCGCGAATAACCGTAGCTGTATTCACAATCATTTTTGAAAGATTGGTCGCAGCCTTGTCACTCCGCAATTCTTGGACAAAGCGTATGCCACCAGAGATGAGGACTAGGACAACGATGATGATAGAGGTCGTCGGATCTTCTTGTCCAGGCTTCGCCAACCAGACATTGGTCACCATGGAAATCATAGCGATGACAAGAAGGATGATTGTAAATGGATTGATAATAGATTCGTAAATCTTTTTAAGGATACTGTCTTCTTGACCCTTGGTGATGGTGTTTTCGCCATATAAATCACGATTCTTTTCTATCTGTTCCTCAGTTAAGCCAGTTAGACTTGTCTTATAAAAAGATAGAGTTTCGTTTAAAGGTGTGCGAATAGCTGTTGCTAATCTTTCTTTTGTAGTTTTCATTGGTTTCTCCTATCTGTATGAATGATGTGTTTCATACACAGAGACCAATCACTTTATAAGGGCAGAACGACACAAATCAGCGATTGGCTGTGTATGTGCGGTTCTGGGTGGTCGTCAATTTGCATCGTCTGTCTCCTTTCCCTGTTCTAAAACAGTAGAAAATCCTGCCATAAAATGGCAGGATTAAAAAACTAATTATCTGTTTTTTCGTTCAAGCTTTAACTCCATAGGGCAATGAAATGAGCTTAGTCTTGGCCTTCGCGACCAGGACTGTTGACCAACGAGTAGTGTCTCCACTGCTTTGCGGTAGTCATCCGTATCCCTATGGTAGCCTCACCTACCGTTTTCGTCTATCAGTATAAACCTTTAAAATATAAAAGTCAATGATTTATCTTAATTTTCTTAAATAACAATTAATTCCTTCGGCGCTAGAGTCAACAATTCGCAACCGTTATCTGTAATTAAGATATCATCTTCAATACGAACCCCGTATTTACCTTCAATATAAATACCTGGTTCATCAGTCAAGACCATACCAGATTTAATGACTTCTTTGGAAGTTTGGCTAAAATAAGGTTCTTCGTGGATATCCAGTCCGATACCGTGTCCGATACCATGGGTAAAGTAGTCGCCATAGCCTGCCTCGATGATAATATCGCGAGGGATTTTGTCAAAGTCACGGAAACCTAAGCCAGCCTTAGCTTGATCAATCAGAGCTTGGTTGGCTTTCAGGACAGTATTGTAAATCTCTGCCTGCTCGTCACTGACATGACCGAGGTAGATGGTCCGTGTCATATCACTGACATAGTGGTCGTAGAGACAGCCGAAGTCCATGGTGATGGCTTCGCCAAACTCTACTGGTTTGGGCATGGGATGGGCATGGGGTTTGAAAGAGTTGATACCACTTGCTAGGATCGTGTCAAAGGATAAGCCAAATGCTCCTAGCTCCCGCATACGGAAGTCAAGGAAGTTGGCAATCTCGATTTCAGTCTTTCCTGGTTTGATAAAGTCAAGTGCATCGCGAAAAGCTTGGTCTGAGATGGAACATGCCTTACGAATAGTCACAATCTCTTTCTCATCCTTAATCATACGGAGCGCTTCTACAAACTGAGTCTGTGGAAGCAAGTCAATTCCTGCAAAAGCAGCCTGCATACGGTGGTAATAAGAGACTGAAATCTCGTCTTCAAAACCGACGCGAGACAAGCCCATATCCTTAACAATGCCTGCAATAACAGCCAATTCATCGCGGTCAGCCACAATTTCAAAACCTGTTACTTCTTGCTTAGCTGCAATGATATAGCGAGAGTCTGTCACCAAGACCTGACGGTCACGGCTGATGAAGACTGTCCCGTTTGAGCCCCAAAAACCAGTCAAATAATAGACATTTTTAAGGTTATTGATAATGATGCCATCTAGTTCTTTTTCTTGCATTTTAGCTAGAAATGCTTGTACACGTTTATTCATGATGTAACTTTCCTTTCAAATAGTGTCCGGTGTAGCTGGCTTCGTTGGCCGCTACTTCTTCTGGGGTTCCTGTTGCGATGATGGTTCCACCACCGACACCGCCCTCAGGTCCTAGGTCAATAATATGGTCTGCTGTCTTGATAACATCTAGATTGTGCTCGATGACGAGGACTGTATTTCCATCGTCGACAAAGCGAGCCAAGACTTTAAGCAAGCGAGCGATATCCTCGGTATGAAGCCCTGTCGTCGGCTCATCCAGAATGTAGAAAGATTTTCCTGTCGAGCGTTTATGGAGTTCGCTAGCCAACTTCATACGCTGAGCTTCTCCTCCAGAAAGGGTAGTAGCCGGTTGCCCTAGCGTTACATAGCCCAACCCCACATCCTTGATAGTCTGAAGTTTGCGTTGAATCTTGGGAATGTGTTGGAAGAATTCCACCGCATCGTTGACGGTCATGTCCAAAACCTGCGAGATATTTTTTTCCTTGTAGTGAACTTCAAGGGTTTCACTGTTGTAGCGAGTCCCATGGCAAACTTCACAGGCAACATAAACATCTGGCAAGAAGTGCATCTCAATCTTGATGATCCCGTCACCCGAGCAGGCCTCACAACGGCCTCCCTTGACGTTGAAACTGAAACGGCCCTTCTTGTAGCCTCGTATCTTAGCTTCATTTGTCTGGGCAAAGAGGTCACGTATATCGTCAAAAACTCCCGTATAGGTAGCAGGGTTAGACCTTGGAGTCCGTCCGATAGGGCTCTGGTCAATGTCAATCAAGCGGTCTACATGCTCAATCCCTGTAATCGTCTTAAACTTACCAGGTTTGTCTGAATTACGGTTAAGTTTTTGAGCAATGGCTTTTTTGAGGATACTGTTGATTAAGGTCGATTTCCCCGAACCCGATACCCCTGTCACCGCAATGAATTTTCCTAATGGGAAACGAGCGGTGATATTTTGCAAGTTGTTCTCACGCGCACCTGTCACTTCGATAAAGCGACCATTTCCAGCACGGCGCTCGTCTGGTACTGGAATCGCACGTTTTCCTGACAAATACTGACCTGTTATGGACTTACTGTTGCGAGCCACCTGCTTGGGCGTACCTGCGGCAACAATCTCCCCACCAAAAACACCAGCACCGGGGCCAACGTCAATTAGATAATCCGCCTCACGCATGGTATCTTCGTCGTGTTCCACCACGATGAGAGTATTTCCCAAATCACGCATCTTCTTCAGGCTGGCAATCAGGCGGTCATTATCCCTCTGGTGAAGACCAATAGAAGGCTCATCTAGAATATAGAGTACACCTGATAAGTTGGAACCAATCTGGGTCGCCAAGCGAATACGCTGACTCTCTCCACCTGAAAGGGTTCCTGCCGAACGTGATAGAGTCAGATAGTTGAGGCCCACGTTATTGAGGAAGGTCAAGCGGTCCTTGATTTCCTTGAGAATAGGACGGGCAATGATGGCTTCATTTTCAGATAGAGTCAACTGGCTTACCAAGTCCAAGTGGTCTGCGATAGACAGGTCTGAGATTTCACCGATATGTGGTCCTTGCTCACCACCCACACGGACAGACAAGGCATGGTCATTGAGACGGTAGCCGTGACAAGTCCCGCAAGTCAACTCATTCATGTAGAGACGCATTTGGGTGCGCGTGTAATCACTATTGGTTTCATGGTAACGACGCTTGATATTATTGACAACCCCCTCAAACGGAATGTCGATATCACGCACACCACCAAATTCATTTTCATAATGGAAATGGAATTCCTTGCCATCTGAGCCGTAAAGAATCAAGTTCTTATCTTCTTCTGACAAGTCTTCAAAAGGCTTATCCATATCTACTCCAAAGGCTGTCATGGCCTGCTCTAGCATGTTTGGATAGTAGTTAGATGAGATAGGATTCCAAGGTGCCAAAGCCCCCTCACGTAGCGTTTTGCTGGCATCTGGCACTACCAAGTCAGTATCCACCTCCAGCTTGATGCCCAAACCGTCACACTCACTACAAGAACCAAAAGGAGCATTGAAGGAGAAGAGACGAGGCTCTAACTCTGGTACGGTAAAACCACAAACTGGACAGGCATAGTGCTCAGAGAATAGCAACTCAGAATCATCCATAGTGTCGATAATCACATAACCTTCTGCGATACGAAGGGCAGCCTCGATTGAGTCAAAGAGACGGCTACGAATGCCCTCCTTGATAACAATACGGTCGACTACGACATCAATATTGTGTTGTTTGCTCTTAGACAACTCTGGCACTTCGGTCACATCATAGACCTCCCCATCCACTCGGACGCGGACATAGCCGTCTTTCTGAACCTTTTCAATGATACTCTTATGTTGCCCTTTTTTCTTACGGATGACAGGAGCTAAAATTTGCAGACGTTGACGTTCTGGCAATTCCAAGACCTTATCCACGATTTGCTCTACAGAAGAAGCATTGATAGCCCCGTGCCCGTTGATACAGTAAGGCGTCCCCACACGTGCGTAGAGGAGACGCAGATAATCGTTGATTTCAGTCGTTGTTCCCACGGTCGAACGTGGATTTTTGCTAGTCGTTTTCTGGTCGATAGAAATAGCTGGGCTAAGACCGTCAATGGCATCCACGTCTGGTTTTTCCATATTGCCCAAGAACTGGCGAGCATAGGCTGACAAACTCTCCACATAACGACGTTGTCCCTCAGCATAGAGGGTATCAAAGGCCAGACTGGATTTCCCCGAACCCGACAAACCAGTCACGACAACCAGCTTGTCTCGCGGAATCTCCACATCGATATTTTTTAAGTTATGGGCACGTGCCCCATGAATCACAATTTTATCTTGCATCTTTGTTCTTTCTAGTCCATTATTGCTTTCCATTATACCAAAAAATATGAAATTCTATTACCCAAAAAGCTGTTTTTATAGTATAATAGTACGGTGCAAAAAATGAATCACTGAAATAGTAGGAAAGGATAGGGGATATGAAACAAGTTTTTCTCTCAACAACAACTGAATTTAAAGAGATCGACACGCTTGAACCGGGTACTTGGATCAACCTCGTCAATCCTACACAAAATGAATCGTTGGAAATTGCTAATGCCTTTGACATTGACATTGCCGACCTTCGAGCGCCGCTCGATGCGGAAGAAATGTCTCGTATTACCATCGAAGACGAGTATACTTTGATCATCGTGGACGTCCCCATCACAGAGGAGAGAAACAACCGCACCTACTATGTAACGATTCCGCTGGGAATTATCATCACCGAGGAAACCATTATCACTACCTGCTTGGAATCCCTCCCTGTTCTCGATGTCTTCATCAACCGCAAACTGCGTAACTTCTACACTTTCATGCGGTCACGCTTTATCTTTCAACTCCTTTATCGCAATGCTGAGCTTTACCTAACTGCCCTTCGTTCGATCGACCGTAAGAGCGAACAAATCGAAAGTCAACTTCACAAATCCACTCGAAACGAAGAGCTGATCGAGCTCATGGAATTGGAAAAGACCATCGTCTATTTCAAGGCCTCACTTAAGACGAACGAGCGCGTGATTAAGAAATTGACCAGCGCAACTAGCAACATCAAGAAATACCTAGAAGACGAAGACCTACTCGAAGACACTCTGATTGAAACCCAACAGGCCATCGAGATGGCAGATATCTATGGAAACGTCCTTCACTCTATGACAGAGACCTTTGCCTCTATCATTTCCAACAACCAGAACAATATCATGAAAACCCTGGCACTCGTGACCATTGTCATGTCTGTCCCGACCATGATCTTCTCAGCCTACGGGATGAACTTTAAAGATAATGAAATCCCTCTAAACGGTGAACCCCACGCCTTCTGGTTAATCGTCTTTATCGCCTTTGCTATGAGCGTTTCGCTCACTCTCTATCTCATCCATAAAAAATGGTTCTAAGAGGAATCCCTATGTCTCAGATTGATTTACAAAAACTAACCAAAAAAAACCAAGAGTTTATCCACATCGCTACCCAACAATTCATCAAAGATGGTAAAACAGACGCTGAAATCAAGGCTGTCTTTGAGGAAGTCATTCCTAAAATTCTTGAAGAGCAAGCCAAAGGAACGACCGCTCGTTCCCTCTACGGGGCCCCAACCCACTGGGCTCATAGTTTCACTGTCAAGGAGCAATACGAAAAAGAGCATCCAAAAGAAAATGACGATCCAAAACTCATGATTATGGACTCAGCCCTTTTCATCACCAGCCTCTTTGCATTGATTAGCGCTCTGACTACCTTCTTCTCTACAGATCAGGCTATGGGCTATGGGTTGATCACCCTCTTGTTGGTTGGGCTTGTAGGAGGACTTGCCTTCTACTTGATGTACTACTTTGTCTACCAGTACTATGGGCCAGACACAGATCGTAGCCAACGTCCTCCATTCTGGAAGTCAATCCTCGTTATCCTGGCTTCTATGGTCCTTTGGTTGGTTGTCTTCTTTGCAACAAGCTTCCTACCAGCCAACCTCAATCCAGTCCTTGCTCCATTGCCTTTGGCTATCTTGGGAGCAGCCCTTCTCGCCCTTCGCTTCTATCTCAAGAAACGTTTCAACATCCGAAGTGCAAGCGCGGGCCCATCACGTTATTAAGAAAAGTGAAAAGCTATGGCATATAGTCAATCCTTAGCTCAGCAGATTCGCAAAATTCTAGCACTCAAACTCCCTCCCCAAATTTTCGAAGAAGAGTTAGAAGAAAAGAAACTGTTTGGTGGCCTGGCCTTTATGATTCGTGGGAAAATGGTCCTTACAGTCAGTTCCAGAAAGGACGAGCTGGTTATGGTGAGAATTGGCAAAGAAATGGAAAAGCAAGTTCTACCCCGAACAGGGGCTCATACTACATTGATGAGAGGGAGACCTTATCATGGCTATATAGACCTAGATATCGAAGGTCAAAAAGAACTTTCTTACTGGATTGATTTAGCCCTCTCCTATAATCAAGAGTTGACCAAGTAACTCATATCTATCGAGATTAGAAAAACGAAAAGCAACTGCACAGGCGGTTGCTTTTTCACTTGCTTTCTTGAGATTCAATAGCACTTCTGAGTTTCATTCTTATAGTTTTCTCTCATCTTTTGTGATAAAATAGGCTCATACTCAATGAAAATCAAAGAGCAAACTAGGAAGCTAGCCGCAGGTTGCTCAAAGCACTGCTTTGAGGTTGTAGATAGAACTGACGAAGTCAGTAACATAGACACGGCAAGGAAAAGTTGACGTGGTTTGAATTTGATTTTCGAAGAGTATCAATCTATTTCTAGGAGGATGAGATATGATTTCTACTATTGGTATTGTTAGTTTGTCTAGTGGTGTTATCGGAGAGGATTTTGTCAAACACGAAGTCGACTTGGGTATCCAACGTCTCAAGGATTTGGGACTCAATCCTGTCTTTTTGCAACATTCGCTAAAGGGTTTAGACTTTATCAAGGACCATCCTGAGGCGCGTGCAGAGGATTTGATGCAGGCCTTTTCAGACGATAGCATTGACATGATCCTATGTGCCATTGGTGGAGACGATACCTATCGTTTGTTGCCCTACCTTTTTGAGAACGACCAACTCCAAAAGATTATCCAACCAAAGATTTTTCTTGGTTTCTCAGATACCACTATGAACCACCTTATGTTGCACAAATTAGGGGTCACGACTTTTTATGGGCAATCCTTTTTAGCAGACATTTGTGAATTGGACAAGGAGATGTTGCCCTATAGCTTTCACTACTTTAAAGAATTGATCAAGACAGGAAGAATCTCAGAAATCCGCCCTAGCGACCTTTGGTATGAGGAACGAACTGATTTTAGTCCCAAGGCCCTGGGAACAGCTCGTATCAGTCATGTAAATACAGGCTTTGATTTGTTACAAGGAAATACCCAGTTTGAGGGAGAAATTCTCGGAGGTTGCCTTGAATCTCTCTATGATATCTTTGACAATTCTCGATACGCAGATAGCACAGTTCTCTGCCAAAAATATAAACTTTTTCCTGACTTATCCGACTGGGAAGGAAAGATTCTTTTGTTAGAAACAAGCGAAGAGAAGCCTGAGCCGGAAAACTTCAAAAAGATGGTGCTGGCTTTGAAAGAAACTGGGGTATTTGAGGTCATCAGTGGACTCTTGGTCGGAAAACCTATGGATGAAACCTTCTATGACGACTATAAAGAGGCACTAATGAGCATCGTTGACAGCAATATCCCAATTGTCTATAATCTAAACGTTGGGCACGCCACACCAAGAGCCATTGTACCCTTTGGCGTCTATGCTTATGTGGATGCAAAAGAGCAAGTCATTCGCTTTGACTATAACAAAAAATAAACAATTTCTCCATTTTTATGCTTTTGTATTGATTTTCGCTAATTTCTATGATATCTTTTTGAAGGAGGTGTATATGACTAAACAAAAAATAAATCAAATTGTCGGTTCAATCGGGGCCTTTATCGGGATTATTGTATTTATCGCCTACATCCCACAAATTTTTGCCAATTTACAAGGCAACAAAGCTCAACCATTCCAGCCTTTATCCGCAGCAGTATCTTGTTTAATTTGGGTTATTTACGGATGGACAAAAGAGCCTAAGAAGGATTGGATACTAATTATTCCAAACTCAGCTGGCGTTGTCTTAGGTGGACTGACATTTCTTACTGCACTATAAAAATTACTAGCATATAATCAAAGAGCTGAGATGAATTTCTCAGCTTTTTCTATATTCTCAGATAGTTAGACGCTTGGACTCACTAACTTCCGCTTTTCCACTCACAATCATTCTCATGGTCATCAACCAGACCTGCAGCCTGAAGAAAAGATAAAACGGCAACTGGGCCTGTGAACTTGAAACCCCGTTTTTTGAGATCTTTGGCTAATTTTTCAGACAAGGCTGTTTTAGCAGGTGCCTGGCGATAGTCAGGAACATCATTCACAATAGTTTTCCCCTCAACAAAGGACCAGAGATAAGTATCAAAAGAGCCATAGGTTTTCTGGACTTGTAAAAATGCTTGGGCGTTGGCACGTGTCGCAAAGAGCTTGGCACGATTTCGGATGATGGCTGGATTCTCTAACAAGGCTTCCAACTCCCCATCTGTTATTTCCGCGACCGCCTGAATTTGATAGCCATGAAATACTTCTCGGAAAGCCTGGCGTTTGTTTAGTACCGTTTCCCAAGACAGACCAGCCTGATAAGTCTCCATACAGAGCATTTCAAAAAGAGCGCGGTCATCATGAAGGGGCTGTCCCCACTCCTGGTCGTGGTAGGCGATGTAGAGCGGATTGGTCATCTTGACCCACGAACAACGTTTTGGCATACTCTTCTCCTATTTTACCAACATTTTAAGGGCCGACTTGATATAGTTCTCAGCTGTATCTGTCGTTCCTTCAAAGAATTTCTTGATTTTCTTGAGCTCAGTCGTCTTGTAGCCCAATGCCAACATGGCTTCCATAGCTTCTTCCAGTTCTTGGTTTTCAGCGCTGGTTTGCACTGAAACTTTGGCAGGAAGGTCATCACTAGCCACGACTACCTTGCCTTCCAAGTCCAGCACCATCTGTTGGGCTGTTTTCTTGCCAATTTTAGGGAACTTGGTCAAGTAGGTAATGTTCTTAGTCTCGATCGCCTGAACCAAGCCAGCATTGTCATCGGCTGCGATAATAGCCAAAGCTGATACAGGTCCAATCCCTGAGACCGAAATCAGACTGAGGAAGAGTTTTTTCTCATCTTCTGAGCGAAAGCCGTAAAGCAGATGGGCATCCTCACGGACAACTTGGTGCACATAAATTTGGGTTTCTTGATTAACCTGACCTGAGTAGGCATAGGGATTGGCTACATGCAGGATATAACCGATACCATTCGCCTCTAGGACAATGTATTTAGCAGTGATTTTGGTAATGATTCCTTTTAGATATTCGTACATAGTTTTTTCTCCATTATTTTGCCTATCTAGTATACCATATTTCCCCAAGACAGACTGCAACAAAAGGTGCAACCTCTGGTTGACAAATAGTACAGGAGATTGTATTCTCATTATAAGTAAAAATTGTTAGGATAGAGGTAGAAAAAGGAGGATAGAATGATGAAACTCGCAGAAAAACTATTTGAGCTTAGAAAGGAAAAAGGTTGGTCCCAGGAAAAGCTAGCAGAACAAATCAATGTTTCTCGGCAAAGCATCTCCAAATGGGAATCTGGACAAGTCCTTCCAGAAATCGAAAAAATCGTTGAATTAAGCAAGATTTTCCAAGTAACAACTGACTATCTACTACTAGATGAAAATTCTGAAAAGGCTTCTACAGAAGTGATCTTGGAGGAAGACAAGGACAAATACTATAAAGAGGTTAAATCCTATGGTCTCTGGCAAGTGATTTCTATTTTCGTCTTGGCTCTGGCTATCTATCTCTTTTTAGCTGGTTCTAGTTTTCCAGCCGAATTCACTGCCTGGATTTGGCTGACCTTCGTTCTCTTGATTGCTTCAGCTATTGCTATCAACAAGACTCTCAAAACCAAACAACGTTATCTTGATAAGGTGATTGGTCTTGAGAATCCTTTGAACCAAGACGACTCTACAAAACCTTGAGTCAATTGAATCATATTTCTCATTACTTTTATAGGACTGTTCTTGTCAAGCAAGTGTAAACCACATGTCAAGTTGCCCATGTCCAATCAAAGTTCCCACTTTAGAAAAACTAAAAAGCCTTGTTCAAAAGGAACAAAGGCTTTTTGTGTTCTTAATATTTCCCCAACTCACGAAGACTGGTATGATTTTCCTGAATGCGTCGGAACATTTTTTCCATATCTGACTTGGTAAAATGCACCAAAATGGGACGTCCGTGGGGACAGTTATAGGGATTGTCACACTGAGAAAGCTGATAAAGGAGCTGTCTGGCTGAGTGATCATCGATGCGATGGTTGGCCTTGATAGACCGCTTGCAGGACATCATGATGGCTAGCTCTGCTCGGTATTTCTTGATCGAAACTTCCTTGGTCAAGAGCAGCATGTCACACATTTCATAGATGCCTGACTCAATCTCTTCTTCTGCCATCCAAATAGGATGTTCACGCAGGATAAATTGATTTTCTCCGTACTCTGCTAGAAAGACACCCACTTCCTCTAAAAGCGCCATTCTTTCCCTGAGACGGAGGGCATCATCCGCTGGGAATTCAAAGATGTAGGGCACTAGGAGTTGTTGCTGACTCTGGTCAACATTGCCAATACTTTCTCGGTATTCCTCGTACTTAACTCGTTCCTGAGCCGCGTGCTGGTCTATGATGTAGAGTCCATCTCGCCCTTGGGCAAAGAGATAGGTTCCATGCATCTGCCCAAAAAATTCCAACTCTGGGAAGCTGGATGCTTCTTCTCGCTCCAGCTTGTCATAGGCCTTATCGAGACTAGCTAGGTCTAACTCTGGATGATCTAGTTGGTCGTAGTTAGCAGGCTTTCTCTCTGCAAAATGAAGTTTTGCAGGCTTGGTTAGCTGGTCCAAGGTTTCCTTGGCAAACAGGGTTAGGCCCCCACCTTCCTCAGTTAATTCAACCTGATAATCAGCCACCTCAGCTTGACTAGGTTTTGAGAGTTCTGTTTTTTCATAGTAAAGCGTATTTTCTTTGAGTGGGAGAATGGTCTGCTCTACCTTTTGACGATTACGCACGGTCGACTTGGCAAGATTTTCCAAGGCATCTGGGATCAGGGCTTGCTCTTTGAGACTGTTAGAAATGGCCTCTGAAAGCAGCGCCATTAGTTCTCTTTCCTTAGAAATCCGCACCTCTTGCTTGGTTGGATGCACATTGACATCAGCCAGATAAGGATCAATATGGATGTGAATGACAGCCAGTGGAAAACGTCCCACCATGAGCTTGCTTCCATAACCGTCAAGAATAGCACGATTTAGTAGAAAGTTCTTGATATAACGGCCATTGATGAAGAGGCTAATATAGTTGCGGTTGGCTCGGGTTAACTCAGGCAAAGACACAAAACCTGTAATTTCGAAATCTAAGTCAGAGTTCTCAATTTCAATCATCTTCTTGGCACTCACCAAACCATAAATCCCTGCGATGGCTTGGCGTAGTTGACCAGTCCCTGCTGTCCGCGTCATTTCCTTACCATCACTAATCAAACTGAAGGAAATCTCAGGATGAGCCAATCCCAGACGGTTGACAATATCAATGATATGAGACAGCTCCGCTTGCTGGCTCTTCATATACTTGAGGCGGGCAGGTGTGTTGAAAAAGAGGTCCTCCACACAAACTTTGGTCCCCACAGGACTAGTCGCTGGTATGACTTCCTCAACTTCACCCCCACGCGCAACGAGCTTGGTCCCATGACTCACACCATCCACCGCCGTCAACAAAGTCAAGACACTGACAGAAGCGATAGAGGGCAGGGCTTCACCACGAAAACCAAGCGTTCGAATCCGAAAGAGATCAGCTTGATTTTTTATCTTACTAGTTGCATGTCGACGCAGGGCCAATTCCACCTCATCGTGAACAATTCCATGACCATTATCGGTGATTTGGATTTTCTTGAGTCCAGCTTCCTCGATCTCAATGATAATCTGGCTAGAACCGGCGTCAATGGCATTTTCTACCAACTCTTTGACCACACTAGCAGGACGTTCGATAACCTCCCCTGCCGCAATCTGGTTTGCCAACACTTCTGGTAATTCAATAATATGAGACATCTTTCAGCCCCTTTCTGTATCTATTTTCCTAGAAATTGATTAGTGCTATTATACCATATTTCAGATGTTACCAGAAAAAGCAAATACCACATAGACTCCAAATCTCTCCACATAGACAAAAGCTCTTGCCATGGGTCGTAAAATAGTGTTTAATAAAGGTGTACAGGAAGTGATCACAACCTTGTATAACTGAAAAGGAGGGAAATTTATGAAAGTAGAACTACAGATTAAGGAGACTTACGAGGAGGAAAAGCTGATTGTCCAAGCACCTCAGCCGACCGAAAAAGTCCAGAAAGTCATCGAGTTCGCTGAAAATCTTGACCAAAAAGAAACAATCAAAGGAAAGATTGATGGTCAGGTCTATCTAGTTGAAATTGGCAAGATTCAGCGCTTCTATATCGAGAATCGAAAGGTTCTAGCAGAAACTGCCAGTCAGACCTACACCGTTGATTTGCGACTCTATCAGGTTCTTGAAATGCTGCCGACCACTTTTATCCAAATTTCCCAATCTGAAATCGTCAATATCGACTCCATCTCTCATCTCAAGCTCACGCCCAACGGTCTGGTTGAAATTTTCTTAAAAAACGAAAGCTTCACCTACTCTTCACGCCGTTACCTAAAAACCATCAAGGAGAAATTAGAACTATGAAAAAACAAATCTTTCACGATGCAGCCGCTGGTGTACTTATCGGCCTCATCCTCTCTATCCTTTTTTCACTCATTTATGCACCAAATACCTATGCCCCACTGAGTCCCGAGTCTCTTATCGGCCAAGTGATGGTTCAACATCAGGTTCATGGTGCCCTGGTCTTGCTCTACTGCACGATTATCTGGTCAGCTATCGGCGTTCTCTTTAGCTTTGGCAGCCGCTTATTCAATCGTGACTGGAGCCTGCTCCGTGCCACACTTTCCCATTTCTTCCTCATGCTGGCTGGCTTTGTCCCACTGGCAACTCTGGCTGGTTGGTTCCCCTTCCACTGGACCTTCTATCTCCAGCTCATTCCAGAGTTTGCGATCGTCTACCTCATCATCTGGATTATTCTCTATAAAAGAGAAGCAAAAAAAGTAGACCACATCAATCAACTCTTGGCCCATAAAAAGTAATAGAGAAAAAGCCCATTCACAAAAATGTGAATGGGCTCTTTTTATAATTTTTGTTTGAGCTCAACCAAGACATTCATAGCCTGCATAGGTGTCATATTGTAAACATCCAGTTCTGCTAATTCTGCTAGAATAGGGTGCTCTTCAGGCGCATCAAAGAGTGACATCTGCTCTGTGACAGCACTTGTTTCTCTAATGGGAACAGGACTTTCCGTCCCTTGATTCTCCAGTTGGGTCAAAATCTTATCCGCTCTTGCTAAAAGTTCTGCTGGTAAGCCAGCAATCTTAGCCACATGGATACCGTAGGATTTGTCAGCTGGTCCTGGTTCTATCTTGTGAAGGAAGGTGACTTGTCCTTCCTGTTCTAAGGTTGCCACGTGAACATTGACCAAGTGTTCCAGGCTAGACCCCAGACTGGTCAACTCATGATAGTGGGTCGCAAAGAGGGTCTTGGCTCCGATATGTTCATGAATGTATTCGATGATGGACTGGGCAAGAGCCATCCCGTCATAAGTCGCAGTTCCCCGTCCTAACTCATCAAAGAGAATCAAGGAATCCTTGGTCGCATGCGAAATGGCATTATTGGCCTCCATCATCTCCACCATGAAGGTTGATTGACCTGAAACCAAGTCATCTGCTGCTCCGATACGGGTAAAGATAGCATCGAAGATAGGCAAATGCGCACTTTCTGCTGGCACATACGAGCCTAGCTGGGCCATAACCGCTGTTATGGCTAGCTGACGCATGTAGGTAGACTTCCCACTCATGTTTGGCCCTGTGATTAGCTGAATACTCGTATCTTCTGCCATCCGAATAGTGTTAGGAATATAGGTCTGAGCTCCCATAACCTTTTCAACGACAGCATGGCGCCCTTTCTGGATATCGATTTGTGAATCGTCTCCAAACTCGGGTTGAATCAAATGCTGGGTTTCAGCCACAACGGCCAGACTTTGCAAGACATCAACTGTAGCAATTCCTTGGGCTAGAGCCTGCAAACGCTGGATGTACTTGCTGACTTCCTCACGGATGCGCATAAAGATTTCATATTCTAGGTTGGCTGACTTCTCACGCGCCTCCAGCATATCTCCCTCGATACGGGCTAATTCTTCGGTACCAAAGCGTTCTGAGTTTTTCAACGTTGCCTTGCGGAAAAAGTGGGCTGGCACATTTCCCAGTTGCGAATTAGTCACATGGAAATAGTAGCCGTCCTTTTTATTGTAGTCAATCTTAAGCGTGCTGATGCCAGAGTTTTCTCTCTCCTTAGCCTCAATCTCAGCAATCCAGCTAGTCCCTTCTCTGAGCACACGACGGTACTTGTCTAATGTCTCATCAAATCCCGTACGGATAATGCCACCTTCCGTAATCACGTGAGGAGCTTCAGGAGCAATGGCAGCACTAATCAAGCTCTCCAACTCAGGGATGGCATCTAACTGTTTGATAAGATAGGCCAGGGAAGGTTGCTCCATGCCTTCTAAAATCGCTCGAATCCGTGGCACACTAGATAAGGTAGTCGCCAGTTGCAAGAGATCCTTTGGATTGGTCTTGCCAAAAGAAACCCGACTAGCCAAACGTTCGATGTCATAAACACCCTTGAGACTGTCTGTCAAATCACTGCGCTCAAAGAAGTGATCAAGAAAGACCTGCACCACCTCTTGACGTTGGATGATTCGCTCCTTATCAATCAAAGGACGATGGATCCAAGAACGCAAGAGTCGCATCCCCATAGCTGTTTTGGTTTCATCCAAAAGCCAGAAAAGACTGCCTTGCTTCTTGCCTGAACGGGCATTCTCAACCAAATCCAAACTAGCCTTGGTCGCATAGTCCATCTGTAAGAAATCTTTGATTTCATAGCGGATAACTGGTTTGAGATGGTTCAATTCCCGCATCTGGGTACGGTGAACATACTGGAGCAGCTTACTAGCTGCCGCTTGCTCCACAGCTGCCAGTCGTGGATCCAGTAAATGAAGGTCCTCAAAGCCTTCTTTCTCATAAGAAAGCACCAGATTCATCTGACGGCTGAGGATTTGTTCTTCTTCCTCAGACAAGTCATAACCCAGCACCACTTCTCGCGCCTTTAGGTTACGGATTTCCCCACAAACCAACGTGAAATCCAATAGACCTGTCACATAAAAGTCACCCGTCACCAGATCCATATAAGCCAGACCAAACTGACTGCCATCACGATCTAAGGCAACCAAGAAATTATTCTGACTATCCGGCTTACTGCTATCGACGACCGTTCCAGGTGTGATGACCTGAACCACCTCTCGCTTGACAACCCCAACTGCTTGTTTAGGATCTTCCATCTGCTCGGCAATGGCCACCTTATAGCCCTGCTCGATCAATACGTCGATATACTGCTGGGCAGAATGATAGGGGACACCCGCCATGGGTATCGGATTTTCTGCATTTTTATTCCGACTCGTTAAGGAAATTTCTAAAATCTGTGCTGCATTAATTGCATCTTCATAGAACAACTCGTAAAAATCACCCATCCGAAAAAGCAAAAAAGCATCTGGGTATTGTTTCTTAATATCCACATACTGTTGCATGCCGGGTGATAGCTTTTCTGTTGCCATTTTCCGTCTCTCCTTGCTAAAAATAAGGTCTTGAGAGCAACTCCCAAGACCTTATTTATCTTTCATCAAATCTAGCAAACGATCTTCCATCAGCTTGGCAACGTGCTGGTCTCGACAAATAACCAATAAGGTATTAGCACCAGCAACCGTTCCTAAAATCCATTCATCCTTGTTTGCATCTACAATGTTTGCTAAGACTGCAGCTTCCCCAAGTTTGGTATGAAGTACCAAGGTGAACTCAGCTCTTGCAACTCCTTCTAAATGATGAGACAAAAACTCAACTAAATCAATCTTATCTGTCTCATTTGCTAGTACATAATACACCATATCATTTTTCTTAACCTTGGTCAAGCCGATTTCACGCAAATCACGCGACAAAGTCGTTTGTGTCACATAAACATTACGAGCTTCTAAACGATCTTGAATCTCTTTTTGTGTCCCAAGTTTTTCTTCGGTGATCATCTTTTTAATCAATTGATGCCGTTCTCTTTTTCTCATATTATCCTCTTAAGTGCATATTTATAACAAATTTTACATTTATTTTATAACTACATTATACCAAAAAAAATAGATAATTCAAAAAAATTCTTTTCTTTCTCAAAAAATGTAGTAAATTGTGATAAAATAGTAGAAAAGTCCAAAAAGGAGCCCTTATGAATACAAAAGAATTGATTGCTAGCGAGTTGGCTAGCGTCATTGATAGCCTGGACCAAGAGGCTATTTTAAATTTACTGGAAACACCTAAAAACTCAGAAATGGGAGACATCGCCTTCCCCGCCTTTTCTCTAGCAAAGGTCGAGCGTAAAGCTCCGCAAATGATTGCAGCAGATATTGCTGAAAAAATCAATAGTCAAGCCTTTGAAAAGGTTGTTGCTACAGGACCTTACGTCAACTTTTTCCTTGATAAATCTGCTATTTCGGCTCAAGTATTACAGGATGTTATCACTGAAAAAGAGCACTATGCTGACCAAACCATTGGCAAGCAAGAAAATGTCGTTATCGATATGTCTAGTCCCAATATCGCAAAACCATTCTCTATTGGGCACTTGCGTTCAACAGTTATCGGAGATAGCTTGTCACATATTTTCCAAAAAATCGGTTATCAAACGGTCAAGGTCAACCACCTAGGAGACTGGGGCAAACAGTTTGGAATGTTGATCGTTGCCTACAAGAAATGGGGAAATGAGGAAGCCGTTAAAGCGCATCCAATCGATGAACTTCTTAAACTCTACGTTCGCATCAATGCTGAAGCTGAAAAAGACCCTAGCTTGGATGAAGAAGCACGCGAATGGTTCCGTAAACTGGAGAATGGAGATGAGGAAGCCCTCGCTCTCTGGCAATGGTTCCGTGATGAAAGTTTAGTGGAATTCAACCGCCTTTACAATGAGTTGCAAGTCAAATTTGACAGCTACAACGGGGAAGCCTTTTACAACGATAAGATGGATGCTGTTGTAGACATTCTCGCTGAAAAAGGACTTCTTGTTGAGTCAGAAGGGGCCCAAGTTGTCAATCTTGAGAAATATGGAATTGAACATCCAGCCCTTATCAAAAAATCTGATGGTGCAACTCTCTATATCACACGTGACTTGGCTGCAGCCCTTTACCGTAAAAACGAATACCAATTTGCAAAATCCATCTATGTTGTTGGTCAAGAGCAATCTGCCCACTTCAAACAACTCAAGGCAGTACTACAAGAGATGGGCTACGATTGGAGCCAAGACATTGTCCATGTTCCGTTTGGATTGGTAACAAAAGAAGGGAAAAAACTCTCTACTCGTAAAGGAAATGTCATCTTGCTAGAACCGACTATCGCTGAGGCTGTTAGTCGTGCCAAGGCCCAAATCGAAGCGAAAAATCCTGAGTTAGAAAATAAAGACCAAGTTGCCCACGCTGTTGGAGTTGGGGCTATCAAGTTCTATGATCTTAAGACCGACCGTACAAATGGATATGACTTCGACCTTGAAGCTATGGTATCCTTTGAAGGAGAAACTGGACCTTACGTTCAATACGCCTACGCTCGTATCCAATCTATCTTGCGCAAAGCCGATTTCAAACCAGATGCAGCTAGCAACTACAGCTTGAACGATGCTGAAAGCTGGGAAATCATTAAACTACTCCAAGACTTCCCACGTATTATCAATCGTGCAGCAGATAACTTTGAACCTTCTATCATTGCGAAATTTGCGATTAGTTTGGCTCAAGCTTTTAACAAGTACTATGCACATACACGTATTCTAGATGAAAGTCCTGAGCGCGACAGCCGTCTGGCCCTCAGCTATGCAACCGCAGTCGTCCTCAAAGAAGCTCTTCGTTTGCTCGGAGTAGAAGCGCCGGAGAAGATGTGATTCAGCACTAACAATTGGAACTAAAGTTCCTAATTGTTAGACGCTAGCCGCTATATGCGGACTAGCTAACTGCTTCACTAGTCATGGCCCCTAAATATAATCGATTTAGAGGCCATGACGTCGTAACCAGTACGAGTTGCCTAAACGCTTCACTAATTCACCTAACCAAATAATATCGATTTGGTTAGGCTCATGTCGTAATCTTTTAATCACTTTATTGTAAAGCAGTCTAATACTCAATGAAAATCAAAGAGCAAACTAGGAAGCTAGCCGCAGGCTGTACTTGAGTACGGTAAAGCGACGCTGACGTGGTTTGAATTTGATTTTCGAAGAGTATAAGTAACTAACGCAAATCCTATCAAGGATTTGGTTAGGCGCTTCACTAACTTGTCAAACCAAATAACATCGATTTAGTTTGATTTAGGTTCTAATCTTTTAAATTACTTGAAAGCAATCTGAAAGGTTGAGGCGAAATAACATTTATATTTTGTTCGGCCTTGTAGCTGTTTAATGAAACAATTTATTCACTTTTACTATTTCTTTATCATATGGGAGATTCCTTATGAGCCAATATGCTTATATCCTCGTTATAGTTAGCTTGGTTTTCCTTTTTCTGCTCAATAAGTACGAGAAGGAAAGACTTCAAAGACTCTACCAAGAGCAACTCTTGAAGGATGAGACATTCAGGTCTGACATCAAAGAAAAAATTCAAACGACTGAAAATATCAATGATGTCATTGCATATATCAATAAAACTTACCATCTGGGAATGTTGCTATCAAAAGACGTCACAGATCAATTGAAATAACCGAAATCCGAGAAGAAAACTTCTCGGATTTTTATTGGCCCTAGTAAACATCATCCCCTTGAAACAGCAACGGTTATTTTCATATGGTTTTTGTAATTTTTTCAGAACTTTCCAACTTTTTTCAAAATATTCTTGCATTTCTTTTAAGTTTTTTGTAAAATAGAAGCTACCTATTCAGATTATTCTGAAAATTCAAAAACGGGAGCATCTATTATGTCACAAGTTACGTTATCAAGCCAGTCAACCTGGGCAAGCAAACTAAAGGCAATGGGGCCAGGTATCCTAATGGCTTCTGCCGCCGTTGGAGGTTCTCACATCGTATCCTCCACTCAAGCTGGTGGTTCTTATGGTTGGTCACTACTTCTCTTAGTTATCTTGGCCAATGTTTTTAAATATCCATTTTTCCGTTTTGGTGCAGAATATACTGCTGATACTGGTAAAACCTTGGTCGAAGGCTACGCTGAAAAAGGCAAGTTCTATCTCTGGATTTTCTTTATCCTCAATGTCTTTTCTGCTATGGTCAACACAGCCGGGGTCGCTATTCTTTGCTCAGCCATCATCGCTAGCGCTTTTCCAATGATCGGTCTTAGCATCACTCAATGGTCCCTCATCCTTGTTGCAGTCATTTGGGCCATGCTACTCTTTGGTGGCTACAAACTGTTGGATGGTATGGCAAAATGGATCATGTCTGCTTTGACCATTGCAACTGTTCTTGCAGTTATCATTGCAGCAATTAAGCATCCAGAATACAGCTCTGATTTTGTCGAGAAGACACCTTGGCAAATGGCAGCCCTCCCTTTTATCGTTTCCCTCCTAGGATGGATGCCTGCCCCTATTGAAATTTCAGCCATCAATTCACTCTGGTCTGCTGAAAAGAAAAAGACCGTAAACTTTAATACAGAGGATGCTCTTTTCGACTTTAACGTTGGTTACATTGGAACTGCTATCCTAGCTGTATTCTTTGTAGCACTCGGAGCACTCATTCAGTATCCTACAGGACAAGCAGTTGAAGCCGCTTCAGCCAAATACATCTCTCAATTCGTGGGTATGTATGCCTCTGTTCTTGGAGAATGGTCCCGTTATTTGATCACCTTCATCGCCTTTCTCTGTATCTTTGGAACAGTCATTACTGTTATCGATGGCTATTCTCGCGTTAATCAGGTTTCCCTACGACTCTTGCTAAGTCAAAAAGAGGATGATAGCAAATCTTTGAACATCTGGATGACCCTCACAGCTATTATCGGTATTGTCATCATCAAGTTCTTTGCTGGTCAAGTTTCAACCATGCTTCGCTTCGCCATGATTGGTTCTTTCCTGACAACACCATTCTTCGCGCTTTTGAACTATGTATTGGTGACACGTGAAAATAAAAATCTTCCTTCTTGGCTAAAACTCCTCGCTATCGCAGGATTGATTTTCCTCTTTGGCTTCGCTATCTTCTTTATCTATGCACTTGCTATCGGAAAAGCAGGATAGTTTATAAATGGCACCCTTACGGGGTGCTTTTTGTATACACAAAAAGCAGTTGAAAATCTCAACTGCCCCTCAGTACTACTTTATTTTTCTGTTTCTAACTCATACAAATCTGCAATGATCGCTGCGACCTTTTTAATATCTCCCAGCATGCCACGCATTTCAAAGTCTGCTAGGACCGGGAAGCCAAAGCGCTGGCTATACTGCTTGGCTGTCAGGCAGTATTGATTGTTAAAATTACGATTACCAGAACCCACTACCCCAAAACACTTACTAGCATTGTCCCCATAGGCGATAAAGTCGCCCAGTGGAGTTGTTAAAATCTCGACATCGCCGTTATCGACACCATTTCCACCTTCTAGATAGGTCGGCAAGAAAGCGATATAGGGATGTTCCATTTCAAAAAATTCTTGACCTTCCTTGACTAGGTCCTTGATATGGATTTTTTGGACCTCAATCCCTTCGTACTGGGACAAGAGATAGTCCTTGAGTCGGGTTACAAAACTCTCTGTATTCCCACTCAGACTGATATACACTAAGGATATTTTTTTCATGTTGACCTCGATTTTTATGTTTACGATATAAAAAGAACTACCAAAATTGTAACTTGATAGTTCTTTTTTGTCAATACTTAGGCAGCTTCTTCTGCTTCAACTTCCTCAGCCAAGTCCTTTTGTTGGCGCCACATCTTGTAAAAGACTAAGGCTAAAAAGAGAACATTGATGATGATGAACAAAATATTCGTCCCTTTTGCTAATGCTCCCATTCCTAAGCCAAGGGCACTATCTTTGATTAATTGAACTGCATCTTGAACGTTCATATAGCTATAAACCAAACCAACAATAGCTAGTAAAACATAGCCAACATAAGTATAGTTTGCGAATTGTACGTTTTTACGTACGAGAAATACAAAGGCTACTACAACTAGAATTGCAGATAACACAATCAACGACATATTAAAAATAGAGTGAGAGGATTCTGACACTTTGTAAGTATAGTTGACCGTGTCTTCTAATTGCTGGGCAGTGAGCGTCCCGCTATTCGCCAGGCTAGCACGAAGAGCATCTTTACTTGGCAATGGACTCAAGATTCCAAATAGTGACATAGATGAAATGAGAGCTGATAGGACTAACAAGACCCAAAGATAAATAGGATTCTTTTTCATGTTTTCCTCCATAAGATATTTTGAACATTATAGCATTTTTTGTACAGGAATACAACTTTTACAAGCTGGTTTCAACTTGTTTTCGATAAGCTTTTGGTGATTTTCCGCACAATTTACGGAAAACCTTGTAGAAATATCCAACATTACTGTAGCCAACTGCATAGCAAATATCTTCGATGCTATCACTGGTCGAAAGTAAGAGTTGCTGCGCTGCCTTAATTCGCTGTTTATTAAGCAATTCCGCAAAGGTTGAGTTGGTTTCTCTTTTGATCAGCTGCCCGAGATAGACAGGATTGATAAAGAGATCCTTGCTGATATCCTTGAGCGAGAGCTCTTTCTGATAATCACGCCCAATCACCTCCAGAACGCTCACCACATTTTCATTCATGCGGTACTGGCCAAAGAACTTGGTCAAGGTTTCTTTGATATAGGCAACCAATTCTTCAAAGGAGTTAATGGCATGGATGGCTTTGACAATCTCGGTCATATCATCTGCTTTTAGGTGTTCAAACAAATGAAAGACATCCATGACAAACTGGGTGAAGAGCTGCTTCGTGATGGCCACGCGCGGAGTATTCTCCAAAACGACCTTCTCTAGCAAGGTTAATTCCTCGATGATTTGATTGATATTCCCTTGGATAATCACCCGATAAATCGGTTCGTAATAAGCAAATAGACTCTCGGATTTTTCTAGATTGACAGAACCGTAAAAGAGGGCTTTTTCTGCGTTGATCTTCCATTTTTCAAAGGACTGCTGGTAGGGTGCTTCAAATGGGGTTACGACGATGCCATCTAGTGGTTGATCAGAGATGAAAATCTGCCAATCTTGTCCCAAAACATAGTAAGGAATGGTAAAAGAGCCTTGCTTTTCCTTTGAAAGTCCTATCCACCAGCTGTCTTTACCTGCTAAGAAACTGATAAAGCCTTCTTCATCCAATTCTTGACTGAGGGTCTGATTTTGTTCCACCTTTTCTTGAAGCTGTCGCGCAATCTTTTCTAATAGATTGCCCAACTCCACCTTGTCTACTGGCTTGACCAGATAATCCACGACACTAAGGTTCATGGCTTTTTTGACGTAGTCAAACTCCTGATAACCAGATAGCAAGATATAATAGGTATCTGGAAGTAGCTCTTTCATTTCCCTAATCATCTCAAGTCCGGTCTTATCTGGCATATTGACATCGGAAATGACCACATCTACTGGATTTTCCTTGACGTAGTCCAAAACATCATCTGCGTGATTAGCTGTCGCGACGACTTTCATATCCCATTTTTCAAAGGGGATTAATCGCTTGAGCCCCTCTGTCACCATGTACTCATCGTCTACTAATAAAACTTTATACATTTCTACCCTTTCTATTCATCCTGGATAGTGATATGGTAACGAACACCTTCTTGCTCAGCTGACTCTACACTGATTTGGTAGCGATCCCCAAAGTAGAGAACAAAGCGTTCGTGTACATTTACTATTCCAATTGATTGCCGCTCTCCACTATAGCTTGCTTCGTGTTCAAAACTTCGCTGAGTTAATTTTTCTTGCAAGGCAGCTAGTTTCTCAGCGGACATTCCCCGACCATTATCTACTACTAGGATTTCAACGAATCCTTGGCCCTTCAAGGCTTTGATACTGATGACATTATCTGTTCTGCGATGGTCAACACCATGAGCAAAGTAGTTTTCTACTAATGGTTGGAGTGTAAATTTTGGAATTCTCATTTCTTCCAATTCTGGTGCAATCTTGAAACCATAGGCAATGGATTTAGGATAACGCACCATGCAGAGATAGCTATACTTTCTGCAAAATTCCAACTCTTGCTTCAGCGTGGTTTCCCGCTCGTCGGAGATATTGTTGCGTAACAAGCTACTAAATTCATAGATAATATCTGCCAGTTCATCCTGACTTTGCATGACGGCATACATCCGTAAAAACTCCAGAGTATTGTACATAAAGTGAGGATTGATTTGAGCCTGTAGGGCTCGCATATTGGCATCTTTTTGACTGAGCTCTAGCTGATAGATATCGTGGATATTTTTTTCCAGACGATCCAACATATCATTGGTTGTTTCTGCAATGAGAAGCAACTCTTGGTCTTTTTCAGAGGTATCAATTCGAAGGCCTTCTTCTCCTTGAGCAATCACCTCGATCGAATCTACTAGATCTACGACCTGTTTTTGGTAATTTGAAAAAGTCTGTCTAAGAGTCACGTACAAAATGATGATAAAGAGGATACTTAGTCCAATAATAATAGCTGAACTCGTCAAAGTTCCTGTAAGAACAAAATTTTTAGGAACAGCAGCTCGAACCTGATAACCGTGAGAGGTGACACCTACAAACCAGTTCTCCCTCTCGGCTGATACCTTCTCCCCAATATGGAACATCTCGGTCTCAAAAGGAGAAGTCACTGTTACAGCCATCGGGATATGGCCCCTTGTATTGTCAATGGCTCCATGGAGAACATCTGGCGATAAGGAGATATAGATCACTCCTAAATCCTTGTCAGACACAGGATCGGAAACAGGAATGGCAAAACTATTGGCTGTCGGCTTAAAATCCTCTGCAGGGATTTTCTCTCCGCTGCGTTTTTCTCTAGTCGAAACATACACTTCCTTATAGTCCTGAAGGACAATAGCCACTCCAGTCACAAAATCATTCCGAACATAGATATTATCAATATTTTCATACAAGGAAACAGAAATATAAGGCGAAGTTTTACGCTCTAATTGCCAATAGAAATAGTCTGGGGTGCTAAGACTGAAATACTTGTAAATTCCTTCAATGCGGGCTTGATTTTCAACCAAAGACTGAGCAAGTTGAGTTGATTCTCTGTGATAATATTCCACTTCGCTCACCGTCCGAGTAGTCACACGTTCCGCAACCCGTTGGGCCTCTTTCTCACGTGAGTCCCAGTCAGCATACGATAGCATAATCGCAAAACTAGCAATGACCACAATCATAACCAAACTATAAATCCGTAAAAGAGAGTGAAGCCAAAACTGCTTCATTCTATTTTGTCGCCAATTTTTCATGGATACTTTCATAAATAGGTTCCAACATATCACTGATAAAGAAATGCCACATTCCAATTCCTACAAAAAAGAGCAAGGCAGGCATATAATAACCAACTCCTACAAGGAGAGCTGACCCGAGTAAAACCTTGGCAATCGCAGGTAAGCTCATGAAAATCCCGATAAGGGACAGTTTCAAGGTATTTTTGTAGGATAAATCAAAGTACACCTGAAGTTTCAAGAAAACAGTGTAGGCTAGAAAGACAAGAGCAACTACAAGGACATTGAGAAAGGTTGCCAAGAGGTGGAAGATCGTCTGGTGGGGCAATTGAACTAGAAGATACAAACCATAAACTAGGACAAGATCCACAAACACAAAACTATAGAAAGCCAGATTGCTCTTGACAAAATTGCTCTTATACAATTCCCAAGCTTCCTTCAAATGGTATGCTCGATAGGTATAACCATGCTCCGCATACAAACTCATCAGGGTGGCACTAGCTGGGGCCAAACCAAAGACTACTCCTCCTGCTAGTGTTAATAGCCAGAAATAAGCTGTCGCAATCATTCCCAAAAAGATACGATTAAAGACGAATTCTAGAAATTTTCCCATGCTACTCTCCTTAAACTAACGATGTAACTATTATATCATATTTCAAACGTTTTCAAAAATATAGAACTCCCATTTACAATCCTCAAAAAGCGTGATACAATTGGTTTTGTTAATTCGCATCAAGGAGATTCTCATGAAGAAAAATATCTTAACCACCCTCTTGGCTGCCGTTCTCTACTTTCTCTGTGTAGGGATTGGAGTCTTACTAGGACACCTGGTCGATCAAACAGGCAATATGTTCTACGCACCTGCCTTTTCTGCACTTGTCGGTGGCAGTGTCTACATGCTTCTTTTGACGAAGGTCCCTCGTTTTGGCGCTATCACCACTCTGGGACTTTTTATGGCAATTTTCTTCCTAGCTAGCAAGCATGGCGCCGGTGCCTTTCTCCCAGGACTCGCTTGTGGTCTTGCGGCAGATGCCATCGCTCGTCTCGGAAACTACAAAGATCGAATCAAAAACACCCTCTCCTTCCTCGTCTTTGCTTTTAGCACAAGTGGCCCTATCTTCCTCATGTGGATCAGTCCCAAGGCTTACGTGGCCACCTTACTTGCACGTGGGAAATCCCAAGAATACATTGACCGTATCATGGTCGCTCCCGAGTTAGACAAAATCCTTCTCTTTGTCGTAAGCATCCTTCTAGGCGCCTTGATTGGGGCTGTGGTTGGGCAATTTCTAAGTCAAAAAATAGCTGATAAACTATAATGTAAAAGCCCTGAAGACTAGCAATGCCTAGTTCCAGGGCCTTTTTGTATACAGTCTTAAAATTCACTATAGATAAATTCTTGAATATTCGAAAAATCAGTCACAAAACAGTAAATCACGATGCTCAAGATAACCGTATAGAAAAATAGTGTCCACAAGATTAAACGATGTGTGTTAGTTAGCTTGGTTTGCAAATTTGTAAAGTTCTTTTTCAACTTCCATCCATCCTTTCACTCCAACGTGCATCACGTCAAATAAAAAGTAATCATCATACTCTCTGTTTCCATAGTTTAATACGGTTGCACCATGGCTTTTTGCGACATCTTCTATTTTTTTATAAGTTTTTTCTCGCATCTCTCTTGAGACACCAGTGTAGTCATTCCATTTCCCGTTTACTGGGAAAATAATAACCTCAACTTCAATGCCCAATTCTTTGGCAACTGTCAAGAAAAGTTCCATATCTGAATACTCCGGTGACTCTAGGTAACTCAAATCTTTATTGGAATCTTTCAGCGATGCATAGCGATCTTTTAAGTAAGTATTGTAGTAGTTATTATCAACAGCATAGTCATTATTGTCTGTTTTCTTTTTGACCTCTTCCACAAACTGATCCGTCATCTTCTGCCAATCATAGTCTGGGGTTTTGTCTCCTAGTGAAGGATAATCTGATTTAGCATGTTTTTGATAAAAAGTCTGTTTGAGCTTAAAGGAATACATCGCGTTATCTAACTCTAATAGTTTTTTATCAACAATGGTTCCTTTTCCATCTATGAAATAACTTTTGTATTTTTTGTAGATGTCATTTTGTTGCTTGTTCCCCTTGGTAATCTCGATAATGCGATTGATTAGTTTTTCTTTCGTTTCTTTACTAATCTTGTCATTATCTAGCATGTGAAAAATATGTTCCTGAGAAGCCTTGTTCAAAAAAGCATCTTGATGAGTCCCATCTTTTTCAAACCACTGAACCGACTCTACTATAGCCACTTTTCGCTTACTCATAGATCCTTCAATAGAGGCTAAAGTAGAAGCCTGAATGATGTTTTGAGAATAACTGGTCCCAATCTGCATGATATTAAAATCGTTGTAGTTAAAAATTTTATTTGGATGATAGTCTTCATTTATCGTCGCAACCAACTCTGAAGAACCCATTAGAACCAGTGTATTGGGGGTGATATTACTTGTTAGAATATCTCTACTTTTATACTTTTCATACGAGGTGCTATAACGAATACTGTTATCCTTGACTTTATAATAATCATCAATCTTCTTGACATACGTCACATTTAAAAGGGCAAGCGTCGCAATTACGAGCACAAGCGATAGTAAAAATGCTTTTAATTTAATCATCTCGTTTTATCCTATCCCTTCGGTCTGGCAGACTTCTTTTCAATCTCTTATCTCTTTAAAATCGTCAGTAAGATTTTATAGGGTTCACCTGAAAAGATAAAGAAACCAATCATAACCAAATGCATGGTCACAAACCAACTTAGTAGCTTATACCAGTTTTTATTTTTATTTTTCTTATAAAAATTGCTTTTCTTTTGATACACTTCAAATCCAGCCATCAAGATACCATGATAAAAACCATAGACAATGTAACTAACACTAAGACCATGCCAAAAACCCATGACCAACATATTGACCATATAGGCATAGGTTGCATTGTGTAGTCTATTTTTAAACCATTTTTTCCTGATAACCTGCATCAATACTCTTGAAAATACAAAATCTCTCAGCCAGGTCGACAAGGTGATATGCCATCTGGTCCAGAAATCCTTGATATCAACACTCAAGAAAGGTTTGTTAAAGTTCATCGGTGTCTGAATACCTAGAATGTTGCTACTTCCAACGGCCATTAGACTATAGCCTGCAAAGTCAAAGAACAGATACAAGGTATAGAGGTACATATACTTGATTGAGTAAACGACTGTGCCAGTATTATTTAGAGCGAGTAACATCTGGTAAACATAGGTTGATAAAACAACCTTGTAAAGAAGGCCTAGAACGATACGATACACACCGTCCCCTGCTAACTCTAGATACTCTTTTCGGGGCATGACCTCGTTTATCTCTTTTAAAAATCTCCTACTCCGATCAATCGGACCAGCACTAACTGTTGGAAAAAAGAGCAAAAACTGTAGATAATCTTTTACACTGATTTTTTCTTTGATCAAGCCATCCGATATTTCTAGCATGATCTGAATGGTCTTAAAGGACATGTAAGAAATTCCAATAAAGGCCAACAAATGCAGAGAAGTCAGGGCAAAGACTTTATTGATTACCAAAGGAAGAATGGAAAGGAAAACTAGTGGTTTCAGCCGCTTTGCCTCTATCCTCTGCGCTAGAAAAACCAGAAAATACTGGTAAACGATAAAGGCGAGCAAATAGACCATCATCGCTCGACTCTTACCATAGATAGCTCCTGCAAATAAGAGGGAGAGCGTCAAAATATAGTAGTCCTTACGTTTTTCAAAAAAGTTTACCACAAAACCAATCAGTAAAACTACAAACAAGAGAAGGAAGAAATCATTCCCCTCGAAATAATTCATACCAGACAAACTCCTTTACATTATCATCCCTCCTACAGCAAACTTTCCGATTTGCTAATTGAGAGGCCTTTCTTTATTATAGCATATTTCTAAAAAGAAACTTTACTCTTCTTGCATTTCGGTAAGAAAACAAAAAGGAGTCCCGTTGGGCTCCTTCCATTTATTTATGACTTAATTTCTTGGTCAAGAAATCTCCCAAGAATTGGATTGTAAAGATAATCAAGATGATAATGATGGTTGCCAAGATAGTCACATCGTGATTGTAGCGGTTAAATCCATAAGCGATGGCTACGTTACCAATACCACCAGCTCCGACCGCTCCCGCCATAGCTGTTTCCCCAACAAGGGAAATCAAGGTCACAGTCGTCACACGAATCAAATCTGGCAAACCTTCTGATAGGTAAACACCCACGATGTCCCAGAATGTCGCTCCACTAGCCTGCGCCGCCTCAATGACACCACCATCCAGCTCAGCCAAGACCACCTGCACCTGACGGGCAAAGAAGGCAAAGACTGCAAAAGAAAGTGGGACAAGGGCTGCATTTGGCCCGATACTCGTCTTTACAATCAAGTGAGACAGTGGCGACATGATTGCCAAGAGGATGATGAAAGGAACCGCACGGAAAATAGAGGTAATCTTGTCTAAAATCCAAAAGATAACCTTATTTTCCAAGACACCGCCTGGTGCTGTCAAGACGAGGAAAAGACCTGCAACAAGCCCCAAGAACCCTCCAATAATGAAGGAAAGAACTGTCATATAAAGGGTTAGATAAATGGCTGTTCCCCAGCCTGCTTGACCAGCCCAGCCCATCTTATAGACATTTGGTAAGTAAGTTTGAATCAACTCTGTCATTCTACTGTCCTCCCTTCAATACTTTTAACTGGACACCCGCTTGACGGATAGCTTCTTGAGCACCTGCTAGCGCTGCTTTTTCACCTGACAAGACCACAACCAATTCTCCAACAGGAGTGCTATCGAGAATTTCGATATTTCCATAAAGGATATTAGCCGTTACTTGGTAATGTTTGTACAATTCATTCAAAAGTGGCTCGTCTGTCGAAGCCCCTGCATACTTGAGCTGCACTAAGATACTGTTCTCAGATAAATGCTCTACGATTTCTTGCTTCTCAATCTTGACCATGGCTTCGTCAATACCTGTGGCTGTTGAGATAAAGTCCTGGGTCAAAGGTTGTTTAGGATCTGAGAAGATTTCAAGAACACTACCCTCTTCAATCAAACGGCCATCTTGCATGACCGCCACACGATTAGCAATGTCTTTGACAATCTGCATTTCGTGTGTAATCAAAACAACAGTCAAACCTAATTTTTGGTTCAAATCTTGCAATAAGGTCAAAATCTGCTTGGTTGTCTTAGGGTCAAGAGCAGACGTTGACTCATCTGAAATCAAGATTTTTGGATCATTGGCCAAGGCACGCGCAATGGCCACACGCTGTTTTTGCCCTCCTGATAGTTGTGAAGGGTAGTTTTCAGCACGATCCGCCAAGCCAACCAAGTCTAACAACTTAGCTACTTTGGCCTTCTTTTCTTCCTTGCTGAGTCCAGAGTGTTTAAGGGCAAAGGCTACATTTTCCTCTGCCGTCTTTTGACTCATCAGGTTAAAATGCTGGAAAATCATCCCGATATCCTGACGTTTACGACGCAGCTGCTCTGCCGTCAAGGTCACCTTACCATCAAAAATGACGTCGTTATCAATGGTAATTTTTCCTGCAGATGGTTTTTGCAGGAGGTTAATCACCCGAACAAGAGTAGATTTCCCTGCTCCAGAATATCCTACGATTCCGTAGATATCCCCTTCTTGGATGTGAATAGTCACGTCCTTGACCGCTGTGATAGTTCTCTTCTTTTGGTGAAAGGTCACATCGATCTGATCTAACTTGATAATATCTCTACTCATAGCTTCTAATCAGCTCCTCTACTAATTCAATATGGGTGTAGTAATCGGCGATTCGCACGTTTTCATCTCCACCATGGTCTCGGCTATTGGCATTTCCTAGACCGAAGGCCACCATTGGTACCTCTAGGGCGTCAAAAACCGTATGCATAGGTCCTGTTCCCGCTGTTGTCGGTAAGACCGAAACGCCCTGTGGATAGAATTTTTTGGCCAATTCGATCACATTGAGAATGGCTGGCGCGCTCATATCGCTTCGATAGCTCATCTCTCCCAAGGTATAGTATAATTCTACCTTATCAAAGCCATTTTTGTCTAGCTGTTTCCGAATTTTTTCCAGGACATTGTGCGACTCTAGGCCAGGAACCAAACGAACCTCTAGCTTAGCACTGGCTTCTGCTGGCAAAATCGTTTTGACTCCTTGTCCTTGATAACCTGACTGAATCCCTTCGATATTGAGGGCAGGCTCGAAAAAGAAACGTTTTAGGAAGGCTACACGGTCCTCTTGTAAGAGAGGCAATTCCAAGCCATAAATGCGACTGATTTCCTCAGGATTGCGTTGGGCGTAGGTATCCACCAAGGCTAGTTCTCGTTCATTTGGCTCTTGAACATCCTCGTACAAACCTTCTACTAAGATACGGCCATCATCAGCTCGCAGACTACTTAAGGCCTGGATAAGATACCATGGAGCTGACTCCACGACGCCACCATAACTCGAGTGAATGTCCACATCCGCACTTTTTACCTTGGCATCAAAGGTCACAATTCCCTTGTTTCCGCCAGAGATTTCCAGCTGTTCCAAGGCGTTCTTGGTCCCTTGTTCCCAGACTAGCAAGTCCGCCCCACGAAGTTTGTCTGCGTGTTTCTCTAAATACTTATCTAGATCCATGGAAGCAGACTCCTCTGCTCCCTCCATGATAAAGCTGATATTGACAGGCAGGTCATCATGGTGCTGCATATACTTTCTCAAAGCACTCAAACGAGCTGTGATGTGGCCTTTGTCGTCGTCGACCCCACGCCCATACATAAAGCCATTTCGCACAGAAAGGGTAAAAGGATTCTCTGTCCACACCTGGTCGCCATCCGCTGGCACGGTGTCATAGTGATTATAGAAGATCAAGGTCTTGGCATCCGGACGTGAACTCTTGAAATGCGCCATGACAAAGGGAGCCGTATAGCTCTCATCAATCTCCACTTCAGCCCCTACACGCTTGAAAATCTCACCCAGATAGTTTGCGACCTCCTTGAGTCCAACCTGTTGGGCAAAGACTGATTTCTTGGAAATCAAGGTGCGCAAGACTTCAAAATAATGTTGGGCCACATGATCCTTCTCAAATTTTTCAATCTGCTCTTGTTCGCTAGGAAAAACCATATTTTCTCTCTTTCTACTACGTACTTGCGTCCTTGGAACGACCACAAGTGCCTCTTTAAAATCAACTCTCTATACAAAAGCAAGAGGTGGAAACTCTCTCCCACCTCCCTGTGTCTTATTACCAAACTGGTTGGTCCAAACCGTCTGATGTTTCTTCGATAACTTTTTTCACTTCATCAGTGTGGTAAGCTGCGATAATTTTCTTGATGGCATCAGCCTTAGGTGATGATTCCCAATCTTTTTTCGCAACGATGATGTTGTACCATTGTTTTGAGTTTTCATCAGCTTGTTCTTTGAAGAGTGCTTTCTTGTAGTCCAATTTTGCTTCTGTAACGAAGGTATTGTTTACAACGGCAGCATCAACTGATGACAATGAACGAGCTGTTTGGCTAGCGTCCAATTCAGTAATCTTCAAGTTCTTTGGATTTTCTGTGATGTTAGCAACTGTTGCTAGAGCAGTTCCAGAAACATCCAATTTGATCAAGCCAGCTGATTGAAGCAAGTAAAGTGCACGGCTTTCGTTTGTTGCATCGTTTGGTACGGCGATTTCACCGTTATCTGGGATTTCTTCCACTTTGGTGTACTTGTTTTCTTCTCCATTTTTACCTGAGTAAAGGCGGATTGGTGAGATGTACGTATCTGCAATCGCTACAAGGTCTTTCCCGTTTTCTTTGTTCCAGTTGCTCAAGAAGTTGTAGTGTTGGAAAGCATTCAAGTCTACTTCGCCATCAGCAGTTGCCTTGTTTGGTTGTGAATAGTCTGTGAACTCTGTGAATTCCAATTTAATTCCATCTTTTTCAACCAATTCTTGGATTTTATCCCAACGCGCTTCTTCAGAACCGCTACGGTTAACTGTTGCAATTTTGACAACTGTTTCGTTATCTGCTTTCTTTTCTGAATTTCCGCAAGCTGCAAGAGCCAAACCTGCGACTGTAGCAAGAGCTGCTACACCGAGCCATTTTTTAATTTTCATGATTCTTTCTCCTTTAAAAATAATACCGTAATAGTATCTCATACTTTATTTGATTTAGCAAATTGTTATTAGATAGGCAGACATATAGTTTGAAACTATATACCTAAAAATTGAGAAATCACCCATTTTAATCAGAATGGATGATTTACAAACTTATTTGATGTCAGCTTCTGCTGGTAGGTAAGAATCACCAAAGAACTGTTGAGATAGCTTTTCAAGTGTTCCATCTTTGTAGAGTTCTTGGATGCGTTTGTCCACAAATGATTTCAACTCATCTTGACCTTTAGCAAGGAGTGGGTAAACATAAGGTTGTTGGTCGCTTGGAAGTTCGATGACTTTCAAATTGTCCAAACCTTGGTTTTTGATAACTGTCTCAACACCAATCTTATCAAAAATCTTGTAGTCAAACTGACCATCACTCAAACGAGACATGATTTGTTGGAAATCTGCCTTAGTGTAGTTAAGAACCGTTGGATTGTCCGCATGTTCTGTGTTGTATGCTTCCAATTGTTTAGCTGAGGTTGTTCCTTGAACAACTTCAGTAGATTTTCCACCGATATCATCGAGCGATTTGATGCTATCGTCGTCTTTCTTCACAACGAGAACGTTAGGGTTTTTAGCAGTTGGAGCTGCGTAAAGGTATTTTTCTGCACGTTCTTTGGTATAGCTAAGGTTGTTAACAGCCATTTGATAACGGTCACTATCAAGTCCTGGGAAAATCCCTGACCACTCTGTCTTTTCAAACTTGACAGTATACTTGTCTGAGTCTTTAAAGATCGCGCGAACCACTTCAATCTCGTAACCAGTCAATTCACCATTTTCTTCATAGATAAATGGCTTTGGTGAACCGTTAGTTGCTACGACGATTTCTTTTTTACCTGATGTTGCTTCACCTGATGCTGCATCTTTCTTATCTCCACCTGAGCACGCTGCTAGTAGACCTGTGGCAACAAGCCCTAGGGCAGCAAGAGATGAATATTTAACGATTTTTTTCATGTCATTTCCTCCAAAATAGAATACTGTATTATCTTAACAGAAAAAAGAAATTTACGCCATTATATGATATCTATATCGGTGATAAGTTTTTTCTATGACTGATTTAAAAAACCAAACGCAAGACTGCAACCAAGACCACTCCAAAAAGAACCGTACCCACTAGATTGCGGTAGCGAAAGGCTACCCAAGCCGTTGGAAAGACTGCTAAAAAGTCCAGCCATTTGATCTGAGGAAGGCTGCCAACCTTGCCAGTCACTACGCTTGAAAGGATCAAGGCAAAGATAATGGAAACAGGCAAGAACTTCAAAAAACGCTCAACGATAGCTGGCAACCCCTTGTACTTAACCAAGATGAAGGGAATCATGCGGGGAATCCAAGTCACTAGGCCTGAAAAGATAACGGCTAACAAAAGATATTTACTGACCATCTAAGACCACCCCCATGGTACAACCTAGCAAGGTCGCAAAAAGAACAGCTAGCGACTGAGACACCACTGTCAAGAGCAAAAAGAAGGACACCGCAACAACGGCTAGGATCAGCAGCAGATTCCGTACAGGAACCCGTCTTTGCATAATCTGAAATTGCGAGGTAAAAATCCCGATAAACATCCCAACAAGGGCAAAGTCTAATCCAAAGACCTCAGGATTTGGAAGAAGCCCACCTAAAGCTGTCCCCGCAACTGTCCCAATAAACCAGGCTATATAACTATTGAGATTGTTCCCGTGCATCCACATAGGATTGACCTTGTCTGTATGGGCTAATTCTCCCATCAAAACCCCATAGGTCTCATCTGTCAGGAGACTGGACATGCCGATATTTTGCCAGAGACTAGTATGACGGAAATAGGTCGATGCATGTAAGCTCAGCAAAAAGAGTCGCAAGTTGATCAAAAAGACCGTCATAGCAATGGCTGCGACAGGCGCTTGTACCGCAATCAGTGCCAACATGGCAAACTGGGCGCTCCCAGCATAAACAAAGAGGCTCATCAAGCCCATCTCAACAGGTGTCACATAGGGCGCGCCAATAATCCCACAGGCCAGTCCGATACTGACATAACCAAGGGCCGTTGGCATGGCTGCCTGTGCACCTTCCCAGAATCCTTTTTCTTTCATCTTCTCCTCATATTCTCTCCAATTGAGTCTGTTCGTCATCACAGCCACAGCACGGACTATTATAACATATTCAAAGAAGAGAAAAAAGTCTGCTGATTTTGGCCGTCATAAAAAGACTGGCAATCCAGTCTCAAACACCTATTATACAAATTCTCCACTAAATGCTCTCGCGAATATGCAAGAGCATGACAAATGCGGTTAGGAGCAATAGTAACAGAATAAAGCTAACCGCTAGGGTCCCAAAACTTGTAGCAATCGTTACGAAAAAGATTGTGAATAGACTTGGTAAAACAACCGTAATAGCACCAATAGAGGATTGAACCGCTCCCATTGACTCCTCAGGTATTTGTTTAAAGACGAGTTCTTGCAATCTAGGAGAGAGTAACCCTGCGATGAAGGCATCCAAGGAGCTGAAAAGCAGAATCAAGCCAAAATGACCTGTGGCAAATCCTACTAGAAGGAGTAACTGGATGGCGACCGAAGCGTATAGAGCTGTTTTTATAGAAATCGTATTTTTCAGATAGCCACTTACAAGACTTCCGACAATAAGTGCTGATAATTCTAGTGTTGATAACAAAGCGAGAGATTGACCAGTTTGTAAATTCAAAAACGGTTGGTTTCTTAAAAAAAGAGTCGAAATAGGAACAGTGACATTGATCACAGCTTGGCTGATAGAGACGATAAATAAAATGAAAATCACTCTATCCATATTCCAGATCAATTTCGATGCTTGGAACAAATGCTGGCAAAACGATTTTACAGAAAGACCTTCTTGATAGCTAATTGTTTTTTCAACTTTCAAAAGATCATTTTTTATGAAGAGAATACCTACAAATGCTATCAGAAACGTAAGAGCGTTTAGCAAGGAAATGAACTGAATGGAAAGAATTCCTAGCAAAATCCCTCCTAGAATATTACTGATTGTCCGAACTAAACTAACTGTTGATTGTTTAAAGCCAATGGCTTCTGTCAGATGTTCTTTCCCAATGATTCTTATAAAAATAGGAGTTAGCATGGCTCCTGAAAAGTAACTCAACGTATCCGACAAGAGGTTCATCAAACAAATAAAGAATACGAGCCATAAGGAAAAGGACTCCCCTGAAAGCGAAAGTGCCACTATAGCATACAGTATAAATTTGACAAAACTAATAACCGTATACTTTAGAACACGATGATGTTGAAAGTCAGCCAAAACTCCCATAAAGATTTGCAGGACTTGAGGAACAGTCTCTGAAATCGTAATGAGTAAAATCGCCAAAGGGGCAAACGAAGCATCTGCTACATAATTCAAAAAAGCCAGATAAAAAATCGTATCCCCAACCGTTGAAATCCACTGGTTGATGGTTAATTGCCTAAAATCTCTATTTTGAATAAATACTTTCATCGCAACTCCTTTTTGAGTTCAAATGGGAAGTTTTCCCCAAGGATAGACCGATATTACTGAGCACCTAAAATTACAGCAATAGTAAACTCTGACCAATACCGTTGTAGACTATGTGCAGTCCAATAGGCCAATAAATGGACTTTGTCACTCTAAACAAGACTGCAAATATGAGACCACCACCCATATATGATAAAAAGTCTGTCAAAACCCAACCGTGATTACTAATGTGCAAGATTCCAAACAAAACAGCAGAACCAAGCACATCCAGTCCCCACTCCTTCCCTTTTTCCAGAGCGGTCATCACCAATCCACGATAAATCATCTCTTCAAAAATGGGACCTGCAATCACAGGATAGAAAAAATACATCAAAAATGCCGTTGCTCCTGTAAAAGTAGGAAGATCCAGTTGATAAGCAATTTCATTTTTTGTAGGTGGGAAAAGATAAAATGTGACGAAATTCCAAATAACAAAAGCAAGAAGAGCTAAAAAGGAATAAAGAAGATAGGAACCTCTAAATTTTCTACTGTTGATTTTCTGCCATTTCCCTGACCAAACCATAACAATAACAGCAAGCAGAACCACAAGAAAATTCAACATCATATCCGACAAATAATAGGCAAAGTCAGATAGACCAGCGGCAAGGTCGCTGTGTAATAGCAGACGAATGAGTAACTGGTCATCAATGACAAGTAGAATGGCTATAATAAGGTGGTAGCGTGAGATTATCTTTTTCATATTTCATCTTTCTAATACCCAAACACCAATAAGCTCACGATAATTAAAAAGGTATTCCACAAGATGTGAAGGGCCATTGACCAATAAATTGAACGTGTATAACGAAAGAGCATGCAGAGTAGCAGACCTGCTCCTGCATATATGATGAAGTCTGTTAACACCCATCCATATTGTAAAACATGGATGAGACTAAAGAGTGTGGAAGAAATGATAACGTCAATATAGTATTTTTTAAATTTAGATAGGGCTGTCATCAGAAGTCCACGGAAAACTAACTCCTCAACTATCGGAGCAATAAGACTGCCGTAGAGAATACGTGTCACAAAATAACTAATTCCCGTCAAATTGGCTACGGTTTCTTTTATAGCACTACCATTTTGCGTGTTGGGAAAGATTCGAGTCGTTATATTTACCCACAAAAACATCAATATAAAGGAAAGAAAGAAGAGACCCAGATAGGACCAACGAAACTGGAAGCGACCGTACTCTTTCCAACGTTGACTCTTAACAAGAACCACAGTAGCAGCAATTCCTTCAATTACTATCAATAAAATTTGAACCCCATAAAATCCAAAATCTGATAATTGATCCATGAACTCTAATCTCACTACTAAATTAAAAATCAAGTAATAAGACATAAGTACCAAAATGGTACCTAGGTAAAATTTCGTTTCTTCCCTTTTCATAGTTTTTTCTCCTAAATGTTAGTTACGACGTTTTCCAAACAGTCCTTCAATCAGCCCATTCGACCAATCAAATGCCCCATAAGGTCTGGGACTAATACCTCTACCTCCCCAAGCAGGCAAAGCACTACCACCACAACCAATATTTTCACCCACACAAGCCATAGTGAAATTTCCGCCGTAAACCTTTTCCAACTCCACTTCTGTTAGTTCCATTGTTTCTGCAAATTGTAAATTCAACATATTTACACTCCTTCAATTATTTTTATTTGTAAACCACTTCTGCGACCTAGGATTTGCTTCAAATGTCTTACAAAGATAGTATAACACGGAAATTGGCTTATTTTAGAAAATCGCATATTTGATATTTTTTCTTATAGAAATTTCAGATTTGCGATTTTGATTGATTTGATTATTTCACTGATATAATATAGTTACCATTATGTAGGAGGACATGAAA